>JAESTB010000350.1 GCA_016763815.1 Arenicella sp. | reverse complement strand
TAATAAACCCGAGTATGAGCGGATATAGGCTCGTATTGAACGTCATTATCTAGTTTTTTTTAGCGACCACTGTGTGTCCTCTACCATCCCAAACTCAAATTAATGAGCATTAGTTGAATAGTGTCGCCCGGTGATCTCGCCTCGCTTGAGGTCGAGCGACACTTGTTTCAATGCTTGAAACGATCTGAAATTTTTATTGACGTTCTGGGTAGTAGTCACTATCTATGCAAATTTAATGTTACTGGAGTGGGTAAAGACATTAGTAAATTGTCCTATGCTAAGAAGCTAGATAACGATGTAAGCTTATGTATTTACTTTCTACAGAAGCTGCCAGCCATAAAGTGCCGTTATCACAAGCGTATAAGCCGCTAGAATGAAAACATTAGTCGAACTTCCAGAAAGTTTGGGTGTCTTTATGGATGACACATTCAAGCTGGCGAGTCCTACGCAGCAGGCCAGCAGAATACCCGCGAATATCCCTTTGCTAAAAAAGCTTTCAAATAAAAATAGGAAAACGAGCACTAGGCTGTTGTTATCTAGAGCCAATCCTGTGTATTTTGAACCATCAGCAAGACCAAATGTACTAAAATAACTTAATCGTAAAGCACTACCGGCCACCATCAAAAATGCACCAAGGAGATAGAGTGGTTCGAATTCCCCATAGCTTAAAAGAAGAATGGCAGGCGTGACGCCGTAGCTTACGATGTCTATTAAGACATCAAGTTGTCCGCCAAACGTTCGGTCATCGCCAGTACGCCCTTTCATCCGGCGCGCAATGAGTCCATCAGCCCAGTCAAAAGCAACCGCCCAGATCATGCCGATCATTGCCGCAGAATAAATCCCTAAAAGACTGTAATAAATAGCCAATATTGTGCAAGCCAACCCTGCGAGTGAACACAAGTTGGGGAGATCTCTGGCATAAGAGAGAATGGAGGGTGGCAGTGATTTATGAGATGCTGATTTTTTTTCAATCATCATATTTTCTTTAATTTGTGGTTATAAATTGGTATATATATACTGGTAAAGGTCTAGTACATCGGTATCCCTTGAATACGGTCTAGACAAGGCTGTATAGTACCGACAAAATTAACTCTGATCAAAGGATCAATATAAATAATGCTTGTGTATACGGTAGGTACTTTTGATTTATTGCATGTAGGCCACCTTGCCTTACTGGAATATTGCAGAACATTAGGTGACGTCGTTGCGGTGGGCGTAGCCTCCGATAGTGTGGTGAATTCCTACAAACCTAATGTGCCTGTTATTCCCCTCGACCAACGAGAAGAAATGCTGAAAGCTTTAAGCTGTGTCGACATTGTACGACCCTATTACGAACTTGAATATGTATCTGGTTGTAAGGAGTT
The DNA here is from genome assembly GCA_016763815.1 of Arenicella sp. Classification (GTDB taxonomy): domain Bacteria; phylum Pseudomonadota; class Gammaproteobacteria; order Arenicellales; family Arenicellaceae; genus Arenicella. Next base: position 2,612 of record JAESTB010000350.1, on the reverse strand, counting down.
GAATGTCGATATATTTGTAATTGGAGAAGATTGGGGCAATAAAGCTCATAACCTTGCGGTGGAATCCTATTTAAAAACCGAAGGAAAACAGATTGTTCAAGTTAGTTATAACCCCAAAACCTCATCCACTAAAATAAAACAAAATGTGATCGACCAATCTCATAGAGGCAAGTATTTTTCACAGAGTATTACCTAACATAGTATGCAAAGCGGGCACTTAAAAGCAGCCATTGCCGATGTTATTCCCAATCGGCAAGCACAATCTTACTGATGGTATCTGCTTATTCAATCATCGCATGAGCTTTTCGTAGGTTGGCTGCATTGATGGGACTGATTTTCTGCGTCATTGTAGTGATGATGTCTCCCTGGTCTATATGTTAAAGTTGCACAAGATAGAGCGGCCAACTACGGTTCAATATTGGAAGAGCACGCTGAAAAATGACTAGTGATTGGATTAGTCTGTACAAGATATTGAACTCAATATTTCTTAAACGTAATTTGCAAGAAGAATGTTTGGGTGCAGACTAAATGTCGTGATTAGCGCAATTAGAATGAACACGGCGTCTTAAGCGGCGCCCCTTTTTAACCGCATAGCGTAGATCTCGAGGGGCAAGCCTCGGAGATGGGTTTACAGAGAAATACGCATCATGTTTATCGGTTGATGTATCACTTTGTTTGGCCACCCCAGTATTGGCACAAAGTATTCGAAGAGCCGTATCGAAGTGAACTTAAAGCGATCATTAATAAAATTGTTACGATTACGACATAGATATTGTTGAATTAGAGATTCCGGTCGATCATATTCATATGTTGATTAGGTCAGAACCTAAAACATCTCCTCCTCAAGTAATGCTGATAATAAAGAGTATTTCTGCAAGGCCGTTTTTCAAGTTGCGAGCAGAAATTAAGAAAAAGTACGTCTGGGGCGCGAAATTATGGACTCAGGTTTATTTTGTCGAAATGATTGGTAATGCTAATAAAGAAGTTACTCGAGCGTATGTTCAGTACCAACTTAAAGCGATGAATGAGTATAAAGACGACGCTCGGCAGCAAGGGCTGTTCTAAACTCGGGCCCGAGTCGTTTAAAATGTTATGAAGCGTAAGCCATCAACAAAGATTTGAGCTAATCACATACCTAGCCGACAGTGCTGAGTAGCGGGCAATGGCTGAACATGCCTAATCCATTTTGCGGCCTACCATCGACTCGGCTGCTCGGAGCTCATGCCGTACCATTCGGGGAAAAACAGCAGACTCATTAATACCACCAGCTGTATGGCAATAAATGGAATTACCCCACGGTAAATGTGGGCGGTTTGTACTTCATTCGGCGCAACCCCTTTTAAATAGAATAGGGCGAAACCAAACGGTGGTGTTAAGAACGAGGTTTGTAAATTCATCGCCACCAAAATTGCAAACCATACTTGATTGATACCCAGCTCGACAATAACGGCGTAAACCAGTGGCAAAACAATGTACGAAATTTCGATATAGTCTAGAAAGAAGCCGAGGAGGGTGATTAGCAACATAATCGCAATCAGAAACCCCCACTTCTCACCAGGAATAGAGAGCAGCAGCAGCTCAACTTGTTGTTCACCGCCGGTGTACGAGAAACCCATGGAGAAAATTGATGCGCCAATTAGCACGGCGAACACCATCGCCGTGATCTTGACCGTATCGTGGGCGCTTTCCCATAACATTCGAATAGAGAATTTGCGATATAAAATGGCCAGCACAACCGCACCTAAACAGCCTAACGCTGACGATTCAGTTGGTGTGGCAACGGCATTGAAGATCGACCCTAACACAACCAATATCAATGCTAATGGCGGAATTACCGCGATTAAGGCTTGCAGGATAACCTTGCCGCGAGAATGGTTAACGTCGGTTTGCGGTATGATTGGTGCGGCATTTGGGTTAAGCCTGCAATAGATCAAAACGTAGACAATATAGGCCGCGATAAGCACTAGCCCTGGCTTCAATGCCGCTCTGAATAAGTCACCAACTGGCACGTTGAGAACATCGCCGAGGATGATCAATACGATTGACGGAGGAATGATTTGGCCCAAAGTGCCGGCGGCGGTAATGGTGCCGGTGGCGAGTTCGGTTTTATAGCCGTGACGAAGCATCACGGGTAGCGAAATGAGACCCATTGCTACCACGCTGGCACCAACCACGCCGGTCGAGGCGGCCAATAATGCGCCGACTAAAATGGTTGATATCGCTAATCCGCCCCTGAGTGAGCCAAATAATTGCCCCATCGACTCAAGCAATTGTTCGGCAAGCTTAGTGCGCTGTAGAATAATTCCCATAAAGATAAACAGCGGGACCGCCATTAGCACTTGACCTTCGCCGTAGTCGCCCATGTTGGCGTAAATACGATAGGGGATCTGAGCCAGTTGGTTAGGGTCGGCGAACAGTACGACAAAGGCGATGCCAATCGCGGCAAAGATAAAAGCGACTGGGTAACCAAACAGCAGCAGTAGTAGGGCAACCAGAAAAATAGAGATACCGATCATGTTTTTACGGCTCCAGCATTACTCTGCGGCTCACCATCAGAGTGGCCGCCTCGGAATTCTATCCATTTTTCCATTAGAGCGGCGATCGCGGCCAAT
>JAESTB010000349.1 GCA_016763815.1 Arenicella sp. | reverse complement strand
TTGAAAGCTACCGGCGGCGATCGCGATTCGCGAAGTTTGGCTATCAGTAACCCAATTACTCTGGTGGTCATAGTAAAAGTTGAGGCTTGAATCAACATCAACCGTGAGGGCAAGGTTAGAACCATTGCGGTTGCCATTGGCACCATAATTCTCATCCCAACTGTTATTCAACGCGGCTTTGTACTCATAACTCCCGGCAGGCAAGTCAAATGTGCCTTTCCAAATATTTTCCGGCTCGAGAAACTCAAGGTACGTATTGGTACAGGCGGGTTGCCAGTTATGGGGGCAACCTTGCGAAAGCTGTAAGCTGCCAGGGATCGTTACAGACGTCGGTTCTGGCGTGTCTGCCGCGATAACTGCGGTGCAGCTGGTGACTAAAATAAAACCTACCACAATCGACTGGCTGAATATCTGAATGCGACCAGCACTATGGATTGAGCGAGTTTGCTTGTTTTGTTGGCAGCTGGGTGGGTGCTGGTATCCATCATGATTCCTCGATATAGGGTGACAATTATATTTATTGTTTTTAGCTACTTGTCGGAATGTTATCTATGCTGAGAAAGCAAGGAGCCACCCGAAAGCGAGACTATTGTCTGCCAACCATTTTGAAAAATATATTGAATACGTATGCACGGCTAGCGGCGCATCTCTTTGAATTTTATAGAAAATTTAGATCAACACTAGGAAAGTGTGATTTATTACTGTACCAAAATCTAAAAGAACGTCAGTAGTAGTGCGGCTTTAGAGCCTAGGTTACTTTGCCTCTAGCATGATATTTCGGCTCAAGATAAAGTTGCTCTTCGACGATTTTGATTAGCATCTGTGAGGCACTCCAGATATCTTGATAGCTCAAGTACAGTGGCGTAAAGCCGAAGCGAATAATATTTGGGGCGCGAAAATCGACGACTACCTTGTGGGCGATCAAGGCCTGACTAATAGCAAAGGCGTGCGGATGCGAGTAGGCCAATTGACTGCCTCTTTCAAGCTTGTTTCGAGGCGAAAGTAATGCAAAATCTTTTAAGCTCGGAGACGTATCGACGCAACTCATAAATAGTTCACTCAGGCCAACCGACTTAGCTCTTAACTCAGCCATATCGACCAGGTTAAACACCTCAAGCGCGGCATCGAGCGCGACTAAAGACAAAATATTCGGTGTGCCCGCAAGAAACCTAAGCATCGCCTCACCGGCACGATAATCGTGTTCGAATTCAAACGGTCGGGCATGGCCCATCCAACCACTTAAGGGTTGGCTCATGTCTCGGTGATGTCTCTTTGCCGCGTAAATAAAGGCTGGAGCACCAGGGCCACCGTTGAGATACTTGTAGCCACAACCAACCGCGAAGTCGACCTCGCACTGATCTAAATGAATTTCCAGTGCACCCGCACTATGGGCTAAGTCCCAGATCACCAACACACCTTTTTCGTGCGCTCGTTTTGTCAGCGATTGCATATCATGCAATCGCCCACTGCGAAAGTTAACCTGGGTTAGCATCAGCACAGCGACCGACTCATCTAAACTCTCTAACAGTAGGTCTTCGCTAACCGATTTTAGCTGACATGCCTCATGCCCCAAAAATTCAGACATACCTTGAACCATGTATAAATCGGTTGGGAAATTATCGCGCTGTGATAACACAATGTGTCTCTGTGAATTGATCTTCAAAGCGCTGGCCAATACCTTAAACAGATTGACCGAGGTCGAATCACAGGCGATAACTTGGCCTTTCTCGGCACCGATTAAGGCCGCTATCGTGTCACCAACGTTTAACGGCAAGTCTATCCAATAGTTCTTATTCCAACTGTGAATTAAGTCATTGCCCCATTGCTCCTGGACTACCCTCGCAACCCGGTTTTTAGCCTGCTTAGTCAATGGCCCGAGCGAATTACCATCCATGTAGATGGTGTCCCGTGGGAGCAAGAATTCGTCTCGCTTCAACTTAAGTGGATCAAGCCGGTCGAAGCTTACAACGGACTCTGGAGCGGCCATTTATTAACCTTATTTGGCAAAAGCTCGTGCGAGCTCCTGTAGTAGTGTTCGAAAAGACTGAGTGCCGGGATGAAGCACGTCGAAATGACCGCCGCCGTCAATCAAACGAACTCTCATATTTGAAGATTTGGCATGCTCAATTGGCACGATCGAATCTTGCTTGCCATGCAGTAATACCGTGGTTTTATGCAAAACACGCTCCGCTGGGTTAGCGGCTAAATAGGCCTCTGGCACGGAGTCTATGGTACCGCTCATAAACTTTGGCGTGGCTGTCTGACAACTGTTCTCGCCTTGGGCGTATTTAGCTAAATCGACAATCGCAGCAAGGCCGACTACCGCCTTAAAACCGTAAAGATGATCAGCACCGGCAAGCAGCGCCAAGTGTCCACCGGCTGAATGACCAACGATGGCGACATTTTCAAGATCAACCGGAAACTGTGCTAGCTCAGGCATGTACGCAATAGCCGACTTCACATCGTTATAGCTACCTGGCCAGCCGCCACCTGGATCGCCGGTACGGCGGTACTCAATTGACCACACGGCGTATCCAGACTGTGAAAGCGCGGTACTCAAGGCATGTGTATGTGTTATATCAAATGAATTTAGCCAGCAGCCCCCGTGCACTAGCACTACCAGAGGTGCGCGCCGAAGTGGCTCACGTTGCACTTGAGTATTATCAAAATTCGCCACAGGTGGTAACCAAAGCTCGGCAAATTGAAATCGATCACGACCATAGGCAATTACCTCACTCGGGCTAGCAACCGGCAACTTTGCAATGGTTGAATATGCAACGTTCGATAGAGTCGGCAAATAACAAAACTGACTATCAACATCTGCCTGCTCCCCAGCAACACTGAGCTGGGCAATAGCTAGCAACAGACACAACATACATGTTTTGATAAAACTATTTAAATTCAATTTTCCCTGCAATTTTCCTCGAGACAATGTATCGCTTAAGATATTTCCATTCACTGAAGATGTTTCCAAAGATGAGTGAAACTTAAGGCAACACGCTTGGCAGTTTGTTCAGCCGTAGCACTACCCTTATGGCCGCCCTCGACGTTTTCATAGTAATCAACTTGATTCCCTGACGCTTTCATTTTGGCCGCCATCTTTCGTGCATGGCCAGGATGAACACGATCGTCTTTAGTCGAGGTGAAGAAGAAAATAGGCGGGTATGACTGACCTTTTTTAAGATTTTGATACGGGCTATATTGCTTAATGAACGACCAATCGTCGGTATCTGGATCACCGTATTCTGCCATCCAGCTAGCGCCCGCAAGCAACTTACTATAACGCTTCATATCAAGTAACGGCACGCCACAAATAATTGCACCATATAACTCCGGGCGGCGCACCATGGTTGCGCCGACTAACAAGCCACCGTTCGAACGCCCTTCAATGCCAAGGTGTTTTGCCGAGGTGATTTTACGTTTAAACAAATCTTCGGCAATCGCTTCGAAATCCTCAAATGCTTTATGACGATTTTCCAGCAACGCCGCCGCATGCCATGACGGCCCGTACTCTGCACCGCCGCGAATATTAGCGATAACATAAACGCCGCCACGCTCTAACCAAGCTTTGCCGTAGACCCCATTCAAATCTTCATACGAACCTGAATACGACGGCGTTAATGAGACCCTAAAGCCACCATAGGCGAATATATGAGTAGGGTTAGTCCCATCCAATTTAGTGTTTTGGTTCATCACCACAAAATACGGTACCCGAGTGCCGTCTAAGGACTCAGCAAAGAACTGATTTACGCTCAAATTACTAGCGTCGAAAGTCGCAGACTGTTGGCGTACTAAAGTTGGGATTAGTGATTTGCCAACAGCGTATAGGGTTGGCGGCGTTATAAAACCCTCGTAGCGAGCAAAGAAGTCACCCGTGGTATCACTAATCGCCGCAATTACAATTTGGCCTGCATGCGGTAGGTCTATCAAGTCTGACTGCCACCCGTCTTTAGTTTTGCTGTAACGGTATACTTTGGATTTTACATCTTCTAAAACAGTCACAATAATACTGTCTTTAGCCACCATAACGTTTTCGACAATCGCACTTGGTTTGGATTCGACCAGTAGAACTATTGACCCTTTGCCATCGACCAAGGTAGATGGAGGAATAAGTAAGGCCGACCCTTGACCATAGACCTGATCATTAACAGACCAGTCCTCTTTTAATGAGACCAAGTAATTACCCGCAATCATATCCAGTATTATGGCCGTCTCGGGTAACCTTAACGACACGGCTTTGCCATCAATTAACTGATGATACGAGCGCGTCCAATAGGTCGGTACATCGGCTAATAGATCTACGTTTTGATCCTTATTTTTGTAGCGCGTAACCCCGGCAAAAACCGATTGCTTACTGACCTCAAAAATCTGCTTTGCTTGATCCAGCTTGGTCGCTCTCTGCCAGATCTTAATTCTACGGGCGTAACCAGAGTCGGTTTGAGAACCAGCGCCAAAATCGGTAGCGACGAATAGATGGTCTTCGTCCATCCAACTAACTTGCATTTTTGCCGCCGGCAACGAAAAACCATTATCTACAAACTTAAGAGTTTTAGCATTAAACTCTTTCATTTCATGTGCGTCGCCACCGCCGGGTGACAGGTAGACCAAACACTTTTGGTTTTCTGGTTTTAAGCAGTCCATGCCATGAAAGACCCATTTTATATTATCTTTCTCAGACATCGCATCAATATCTAAGACCGTTTCCCATTTCTCATTAGCTGATTTAAAATCATTTAGGCTAGTGCGTTGATACACGCCGCGAGGATGGTCGGCATCTTTCTTTAGCGTATATACCAGATCACCAATAACGCTGATTTTAGGAAGCTTGTCTTTAGTATTAAGCGCACTCAATGCGTCCGCATATATCTCCCTGTAGAGAGCATCATTGCTAAGACGCTTATCCGTTTCTGCATTGGCTGCACGCACCCAATCCATCGACTGTTCACCGTCGATATCCTCCAACCATAGACATGGATCCTGAACATCTTTAGCGACGGCGCTCTGCGTAGCGCTCAGTGTAATTAAGGCAAACGCGAGCCCCAACAATATCGGTCTTAACATAAATGATCCTAAATGGTTGCTGATGAAATTGTTTAGTTAAATTGGGCACTTCGTTTGAGTACATTGTTTGAGTACCTTAACGCCTCGTAGTACATACCACCCTCATTAAGCCTGAGCACTAAGCTTACACAGTTTGAATAGCATAGGCGCCACTAAAGTTACGTAAACACCAAGTAATGCGGCATTGATAGTCGCCGCTAAGAGCGGCTCAAAACCACTCAAAACCGGTTTTACGGCGGCCAACAAAATCATCAAGCCAAGGATCCCTATAGCTCCAGTTAGAACCAAGCTCCATACCTTTTTATGAGGTGCGTATGCCACTAAACTTGGCTCTATTTTTGCACCAATGCACCATGAAAATAATAAGCCGAAGACAGAAATAGCGCCGATTGAATGCTCAGCACTAGGCCACACCGAGTGAGCAATAACACCTGAAACTACTATCGCGACTAGCCAAAACACTAGCGGCGCTTCGATTAAGGGCTGCAACTTTGAGGTTAGTAACAGCCGGAACACAAACAGACTAATCACGGCAATGGAAAGGCCTGCGAGAATATCCTCTAGGTCGTGAATACCTAAATAAATACGTGAAAAACAAATACCGGCAACTACCACAGTAGCGGCCATCCAGGCCCAAATTTTGCGAATCTCATAGGCAATCCAAAACCATAGAACAGCCGATACTTGAGCGTGACCAGACGGCATACCAAAAGAGTTACCGACTTGACCATCGAGTCGAAACATCAGATCAGGTCTGGGGTTCTCCCATAAATCTTTCAGAAAGGCGTTAAAAATGGTCGAAACAAGCACCAATATGGCCACTCGGGTAAATTTGCCCTTGCCCCATAACCAATAGCCCAAGGCTAAGATGATCATCACAAACGTGGGATATCCGAGC
>JAESTB010000348.1 GCA_016763815.1 Arenicella sp. | reverse complement strand
CCCAAATATTATCGATCAAGTCTGGATGGTCCAGTTCCACACCATCATCAACTACAGCAATCACCATACCACTGCCTGTGACGGCACCGACCCCATCAACATTACCAATATCCCAAGCATTGTTAGCATCGCAGTCGGTGTCACAACGTGAGCCTCGAAAACCTGGGTCAATTAAGTTCCACTGCTGGCCAATCAAGCTATCGTTAGGAGTAAATTCTTGTTTGATCGGCTTTACGTAGAATTGCGGCTCAGCCCATTCGACAAAAGACTCACGGCCAATTTGCCTAACCTTAGAGAACTGTCGGCTCGGATCAATACGGCTATTATTAAACGCCATGCTGTACACATTGGCCGAGAGCTTGAGTTTACGCACCAAGCTCAAGCCGTATTTTTGGCTCAGTTTGGCTAGCGCGCTGGCGTCATTAGCGGTGCTATTTAACTCAATAGTCACCTTAGGTAATAGCAGCAAATCGGCTTGACCATGCTCAGTCGTAAAAACCGGCATGATACTTTGTGTTGAACTGTCCAACGACTTCAGCATGTGCGGGGTGATGTTGAAAGACCGTTTAGCGTTGGCTAACGGCTGATTGTTAATGCGTACCACATCAAGGCCACCTAGCTGATGGCCAGTGACAATTTCCACACGATCGCCGAATTGAGCTTTGTACCGCTGCATAGTAGCAATACCACGATTAGCGTTCGTGGCTTTTTTGGTAACAACGTAAATATCTTTTTTACGAAAAAACCTAATCGCTTGACCATTGGGTAGATTGTAATAATCGCCCTGATCAATTAACGCGGCCGATATTCCTTTGCGCTGCCCTTCGATTTTAATTTTATCGCTAGCGACACTTAGTGCCGTGACACACATGCCGAAAACGGCCAGAAGTGATAGCAAGACTAATCTATTTGGTGATTTATTCATTTTCATTCTGGCAAGCCAATAAGCCGCCATGACCATCCCGTAATTTACCCGGCCCATTGCGCATGAGCTAAAACATAAAAAAAATGGCAACTCTATCAGTAGCCATAGTTTGTATTGTCGAAATTGGCTAGCGTGATTGCAGCGCTGACCATTCAATCTAGCTTATCAGGAGGTTAACAAGCAGCCTAGCTAAAGCGAATAAGATTACGCTGAAACATGTTAAATAATGTCATTTAGATTGAAGTCTTGTGAAAATGTTCCGCCAGCCGCAGCATCACAGGTAGCAGTAACGGTAAAAACCACGTCATCGACCGGAGTAAATGGCAGGCAAAATGGCGCGCCCGCGGCCGGCCCCCGCCAAACAACTCTAGGCCCCGTTAGATCGGTCGCCTCACCTAAGGCATCGAAGGTAACCGTTGTGTCTGCTGGCAAGGTACTAGTGGTTATCGCGGTAATCGTTAATGGCATGCCAGCGGTTCCACTCAACACGTCAAAAGTAACCGAGCATACTGGCGGTACATTAGTGCCTGACAGCGGGCCAGTGACCGTGTTACCGATCACAATCATAGAGCAAAGCTCCATTGGTGTCGGTGGCACCGATGTCTGCGCATGCGCCGGCAGCATAATGGCATTGACTATCGGCTTGTGCCACACCGCTAGAGCGCTAGTAGCGCTGACACCGAGTAATAGCTTGCGTCTCTGATTCATAGGCTTGTCTTCTATCTTTAAAATACTAATATGGTTATTTTTGTTCATCGGGTGTATCTCGCTATTCCATGCATAAGCTAGTTAATAAACAGGTCGGGCAAACCCAATAATGTCCAACCGAGTAAAACATCCAAATCGTTCGGGTTGTCGACCGCGTATTCCTGCTTGGCATTGGTTACGGCATCGCCTAAGCGTTCGCCATTGGCAAGTCTGGCGAATACTAATTTAGCCAATTTTCGCTCGCTGTCAGCATTAGTCAGGGTGCTGGCACCCATCACCGCCACCGCACCTTGCTCGCCTTCCATCATGAACCGGTGCCCCATGCTGTCTTCATTCGGACTAACGTAATACGCGTTCCAACAACCCCATTGAGTGACCACCGTTGGCCGACCGGCATTATTTAGACGCGCCGCATCAGGCCCTGTTAACAGCCCATCAAAGCTCCATTGATTGGTCGAGCTATGACCGAAAAAAGCCGTCAAACTGACACCATCGTTAATAATTTGAGTGATTTTATTTCGTGCTGCCCGCGCGCCCAAGTCATCAACATAGGCTTTTTCAACGGTAAAGTTTTGCAGAAATTCAGCATTGATAAGATTCGCGTCGCGCTTGAAATTATATTGTTGTGCCTGATCGAATTTGTCGGCTACCAACAAAGCAGTGCCAGCGTAGTCACGGTTAAGATACGCGTCGCGCTTGTTGAATAGCACCTGCAATTGAGCCGTTGTTCTCACCGGTAAGCGTCCAATCGGCAGATCCGGCACATTGTCATCGTTTAAATCAACGTACTTAGCATCAACCGGTGCGAAGGTAATGTTGTTGCCGGTGGCGGCATACAAACTCGGTATAAAGCTACGCGCATCGTCATTTTCAAAATTTCGATAATCATAAACATCTCCGCCAACCAGTACCACATATTGTGTGTCTAAATTTGCCTCAGCATAGCGTATGTACTGTTGAATCGAACGTGGGTCAAACACGTGATTTCCAAATTGTGCATAGATGGCTTCAACGTCAACCACTTTGGCCGAGCCCATTTCAGCCGTCATCTCATCGGCAAGATTTTCAAGCAAATGATTACCATCAGCACCAATAAAATCGGGGTGACTAATGATGAGATATTTTGCATCGCCGCTTTTAATATTCTGTGGCATTGGCAGTGCATCAAATACTGGTTTGTGAATCGCCGATTTAGCCGCCAGATAATAGTGCGCAGGCCGCCCACTGCCGGCCATAGTAACCACACAACTGACTCGGCATGTTACGCGGCTATTGTTGACCACGCTCAGACCATTCGCGTCCTGACGCATAATGAGTAAATCGTCAGAACCGTTTGCTAAAAAGCCAAAACCACTAATGCGATAGCGCCTAAAGCTCGAGGTGAAATCTAGTCGATTGTCTTGCGCAACAAACTTACGCGGGTACTTAATTTCTATCGAATTTAAGTTTACCGCGTCGTAAATAAAGCCGGCATCATTGGGTAGGGTGATTTTGACTGTGTTATTTCCGGCACTAATTTCATCTAACTCGGTGATAATCGTTGCAGATTCAAGGCCATCAAATTGTTTCGCCGCAACCTCGGTCCCGTTAAAAGACACTTTAAGCGAATGGTCATTACCGTCGCCAGGAAGATCAGTAGCGCCCCACACATTGACCTTGAGTTTTGCTTTGCTTAAGCCTCGATTGCCGCCCACGGCGACATTATCCAGCGCTATTACAAACTGCTCACTAGCAGGCTTACCCACCGCAACAATGCGTTTCGCATGCCACGGGTCACCGGCATCCGGCGAGGTAAACGAATAGGAATTCTGTGGTGAAAATGTCTTAGTGGCTAAATAACTATTGGCATTTGCACCTCGGGGAATAGCGCTAGTATCAATAGATACCCGCCGTGCCTGCGACGCATCCGATACCAGTGTGTATACATTGGTGTCGGTGTACAGCGTATCTAACTGACTTGCGACAAAGCGGACCACCGAACCAGCACCAAAAACAAGCGGATCGTTGATACTACCCACAACTTGTATTTGCTGTGCCTGCCCGGCATTTAACAGGGCAATATTATTAATTAATTCGCCGTCAATATCGGCTCCATACGCCGCTATCTCTTGATAGCTTATCTGATGTATTCCTGATTCAGTGGTTTTTAAGTTAACGATATCTCGGCCAGCCGCGTAAGTGATCGGAGCGGAGATGCTTAGCGCTAAAGAAACAGTTACGAAAATAATTGTTTTAGTCATGGCTTAGTTACTCTCTAGTAGCTTAGTTTCGAGTTGTCGACGTTTGGTCTGCACCGATTGATATGCTTTTTTGGCCTTTTGTCGCTTAGCTTGCTTGCTGTTTCTGTCAGCCTTTTCAGACTTCCAATCAATCGACTGACGCTCACCGATAAAGCCATAAGGTTTAGCCATATCGAAGGGGCCGTGCAGTGTCTCTTTACCCGTCAGGTCGATGTCGCTTAACGCAAATATACTAGCGTCGGTTTGAATAACTAATTCATACGATTGAACCGATACCGAGTCGCCCAAGCCAATCACTAACTGCTTATTTAATGGCTGCCATTGACCATCAACTTGGCCATACAGGTTGAAGCCAATATTAGCGACCTCTGTCTGCGTAGCCCAAGTAACCACCACCGCACCCTCACCGTCGCTGGTGGCTAAGAACGCACCCAGTGAGATCGGATTGGTAATAATTGGTTGATAACCAAAATCAGCGGTGGTATCGGTAACCGGATTCGGGTCGCTGCCGGCTGAGTCAAGGTCGACGGTATAACCGGTGTCGTCTTTACTGGTTAAGTCAGATGTATCACTTGCACCATTTGGTGAGTCTGTATGCTCAAAATCAGACAATATATTATCGTCGTCAGTCACCACTACTATGTAGATACCGTCCGGCAGATTGTCAAACGAGAAGTCGCCGTTGGCATCAGTGCGTGTGGTCGAAATGAGATTGCCATTTTGGTCTCTCAACTCAACGCTTACGCCCGAGAAACGCCCGCCTTCTAGCAACTCACCATCGCCATTGGTATCTGGCCATATGGTGCCGCTGAGGCTATTGTCATCGTCGGAACTGTAGCCAAAGTCTTGATCTAAATCAGTAGGCAACGCTACTGTCAGTGTCGTTATGCTCTCATTATCACCTGCGTTAGGGGCATTATCTGGGTCAACGCTGTTGCGCCAGCCAGTACCGCCATTGGGTAAGCTGCTCGGCACCACAACCACTTGGTACTCGGTTCCTGGGTTAATGCCGGTATCCGAGGTATCCAATCCGGTAAAAAGGTAAAGACCATTTTCATCGGTAGTCGTGGAACCAATTAGCACATCGTCACCGCCGCCAATCACGCCGTCGGGCCCTGGACCGAACAACTGAACCGTAACACCTTCCAAACCTTCACCCGCATCAGGTAGCCCAGAGTTATTTTCATCAAAGAAGATGGTGTCGCCAATTGAACCGTCGCCACCGACGATATTTGGCTCAGTGTAACCAAAATCTTGATCACGATTATCGACAGGGATATTGATTAGCCCAGCACTATCTAGGTCAACCGATGAGCGGTCTGGTGTCATAGGGGTAGCCGTTACGCCATCGTCACGGTCGTAGGTTTGTTCAAGGCCACCTAATACATTGCTCTGATCGGTAACAACGACGGTATATAGCCCATCGGGTAAACCGGTAAATAGATATTGCCCATTGGCGTCAGTCACCGTGGTTGCAACCACATTGTTAGCACTGTCTATTAGGTTGACGGTGACTCCAGGTACCGGTTGCTCCGCAGTGTCGATGCCGGTGTTTGCGCCAGCGGGGCCTTCACCATCGCGGTCTAAGTCGATCCAAATGGTATCGCCAACACTATTATTTTGGCCCACGGGTGGTAAATAGCCGAAATCCAGATTTAAGTTTATCGGGTCTTGCGGTGTAATCACGACCGTTGTCTGATCGTCAGCAACCGTGCTATTGCCATCACGCACGTCTGGATCGCCTAGATTACTCGGCCCAGATACATACCCGGCCGGCAACGAAGCCGTGTCTACCTCGACAATATAGGTTTGGTTTAGCGGTAAGTTCGTGAATAGATACTGGCCATTAGCATCGGTCACCGTGGTGATAGCAATGCCAGGCCCAGCGCCTAGATCAATACTGGGTGAGGTGTAATTGACACCGTAACGCCAGCGATGCCGGGTTCACCAAGGTCTTGTAGACCGTTATCATTGGCGTCGACCCATATAGTGTCGCCAACCGCACCAACACCCGCGGCAGGTGCATAACCAAAATCAGCCGTTTCATGAAATTCATTTGGATCGAGCGTTATAAGCCCCGATAAGCTGTCGGTCGCGCCAACGCCGTCGTTTTCGTCAAAGGTTTGCACCAGGCCGGTGTTCAAGGTCGACACATCAACGCCGGTTTGATAAGCAACGCCCGGACGTAAGTCTGAGAATATATAGCCACCGTTAGGGCCAGTGGTCACCGTTGCCACCGGCGTAATCGCTTCTGCGCCGTCGATAAGGCCGTCACCATTAGTATCTTGATACAGGTTGACAGTCACATTGGCGATACCACTTTCATTGGCATCTTGAACACCGTCCATATCTAGGTCTAACCAAACATAGTTACCTAACGATGCCGGTTGCACAAAACCAAAGTCGATGGTCATGTTACCGCTTAGATCTTGCGCACTAGCCGCCGCTCCGTCCATATTGTCACCCCGATAAGTATCAGGGCCCGCTTCATTGGGCTCACCGCCAGAGGTGACGGTAAACACCGCGCTCTCGAATATATTGCCACCCAGTTCAGTGGCAATATTGGAGTCGTTGGCAATATCGCTATTACTAACAAGGTTCTGTACTGGCGACGGAAAGAAACCAGCCGGTGGAGTCACCCGCACCTGATAATCACCCGGAGGTAAGTTAGTGAATTGATACAGGCCGTCTGAGCCAACGATTATATTGGCAACAGGGGCTCCGGTAACGGTTACCGCAGGGCCGAAGACACCCGGCGCTGTTTCCACCAATAGCTGAATCATCGAGCTGGCTAAAGGAGGCTCATTGGTATCTTGCAAGCCGTCGGCATTGGAGTCTTGCCAAACGAAACTGCCGATAGTTACAGGCGCATAGAAACCCATATCAACCGTCATATTGCCGCTATTATCAGGAGTCGCAGCGGTTTGCCCAGGGGCATCGCTAACATCGCCGTTGCCGTCGATAGCATCTATCGGGTCGACTTCAGCTACCGGCTCGCCACCCGCCACAGATTCATTTTCTAACCTGATGTCTGCACCCATTAAGCGCAATATATTGATGATACCAACTCGTGTAGGGTTAATACCTACATGTTTTAACAACAAATCAGCACCAGGAGTGATG
>JAESTB010000347.1 GCA_016763815.1 Arenicella sp. | reverse complement strand
GCCACAGCAATGCCGCCGGCAGTAATAAGAATAAAAGAGCAAAAATAAACTGCATTAAAAGTAATTGTGTAGGCTGGGTTGTACATACTATAGAGCATCAAGTTTAGGAATAAAGTATGTCAGGATCAGAAAAAATGTGAAGTAGTCGCAATGCGCTTTAAAATCCACCTTCTTTGTCAATACAGAGAGGAATAGTGGCAGTTACATTGCTAAAAGTAATGTTGGTAAATACTTTAATTTGCATTACAGCACGATAAGTGAAATATTGAATAATCATAAATCAAAGGACTGACTCTGCCCCGATGTAATATAGTTAGATTCATAGTCATAAAGCGGAGCTAAATTAATCAACATACGATGCGGTTTATCGCTAATCATCAATCAAGAAATAATGAACAAAATACTTTCAATCATTGCGCTCTGGGCGTTTAGCTCTATCGCGTTTTCTCATGGTATGTCCGCCGAGGATCAAGCTCGGATTGTTAATGGGGGTTACCTTGAATATATGCGCCTAGGCGCGACCCATATGATTTCGGGATATGACCACCTTCTGTTTCTATTCGGCGTGGTTTTCTTTCTTACACGATTTACGCATATCCTTAAATTTATTACTGCCTTCACGGTTGGTCACTCAATCACTTTAGTCTTTGCTACGCTCTACGGCATTAAGGCAAACTACTACCTGATTGATGCCGTGATTGCGTTAACGGTTTGCTATAAAGCGTTTGATAATCTCGACGGCTTCAAAAAGTATCTGCAGATGTCATCGCCAAATTTGCTCGGTATGGTATTCATATTTGGATTGGTACATGGCTTCGGGTTATCAACACGACTTCAGCAACTTCCACTCGGTGATAGCGATTTAGTTCTAAAAATTCTCTCCTTTAATGTGGGCGTCGAAGTAGGGCAGATTGTGGCACTAACTATCATGTTATTTATTCTCGCGGCCTGGCGAAAGCGTGAATCGTTTAGCCAATTTAGTCGAGCCTGTAACGTTGCTCTAATGATTGCTGGCGGGTTACTACTGCTGATGCAGCTTCACGGATATCAACATACGCAACAGCCAGATGATTACCCATTGAACCAAGACGATCATCAACATGCCCATGAAGAGTTGGCCGCTCAATTATCGCCTCTATCTAGCTACCCAAAAAAGCTGAATCTTGATCTGGACATCGATGAGTCTGTTCTCTCATCTCCTGAACAAGCTGCCGAACATTCGCATAATGGCGAAGATTCCCACAAACACTAAATAGTCAGACTATTCACCAGAGATAAACTTCATGAAAATATTAATATCAGTACTGTTTGCTAGCCTGTTTTTTGCCTCGCAGCATGTGGCCGCTCACGGCGACCATGATTATCAACAGCCTCGCGTGATTTCCGAATCGGTAGCTCTCATAATTGCACAGCGTGCTACAACGAGCATGTCTCGAAAAGATGCTGGGCTAGGTTTCGGTCAGCTGAAAGAAAGCTGGTCTGAGGTGCCTAGCAAAGATTTGTCTATGTACAAGCAAGGCAAAGGGTACTACGTCGTTTCTGTGCTAAATAGAAAAGAAGAAAAGACGGTCTACGTTTTGATATCGAATTATGGCGAAGTATACGACGCTAATCTGATCGGCGAGTTTGATGGTATCAATTGATTCTAAAGGCCACGATACGATTTAGACTTTACCAGCGGCTTTACCATTTGGCCTACGCAACCTCCTATCAAACGGGGAGTTATGGAAGACGCCGTTAAAATGGAAGAGTTGGGTCTGCCATTTGGGCACGCATACTTTCCGTTTTGCGACATTGGGTCACACCAAGGTTTGGTAGCTTATCGATGCAGTAACGTCGAGACACCGCACGTATTAATCTCATAAATAAGCCTGTTCATGGTATGGAAATTTCTTAATGGCTTAGCTGCCGGTGGGAGTTATGTATGGGTTCTTTGCAGATTGCTTATCAGTCTATTTGCTGTTTGATCGGCAAAAAGCGAATCAGGCGCCAATGAATTTTCAGGTTGGTGGCTATGATGCCTTGCACAAGTTCTTTGGATAGTCGGTCCTTGAAGGCGTCGAGACAAATATTCCGCTCGGGGTCATTTCGTTAACCGAAAATGTGATGATGGTGTTAATGGGAATCTGGACGATAATTAATGTGATTAGTTAAGCATTAGGATGATATATTAGTTAAACACCGATTACCCCTTAACAACATTGATAAAGAGTTCTTGACTTAGATCGCGCTCTAAGTTCTGTGATGAATAACGTATTTGCAAAATTAGTGACTTTGATTGTCTTGCTCTGCTATACAGCAGGAGCGAGTGTTGCTGCGATGCATGCGCTTCCTATGTCGATGGGAATCGACTTGTCAGCATCTTCTGTTAGCGCCCAAGGTACTGAAATTACTTCCGATTGTCATCAGAACCAGAGCAACAGTGATCAAGCCGCATCTAAATCAATGAGTGCTTGTAAGATATTCTGTGCTGCGATGACAAATGTCGTCTCGGATAATCTAGTTCAGCTTGAGACAACATTTAATGCAAGCACTCTGATTGCCTTCATGCGCACTAAAAACGGTGGCTCAGAGCCATCGATGGAACCCCACCCTCCCAAATAGCTTTTCTAACACCAATTCGTTTTTTAATTAGACTAATTTTGTTAGGAGGGTCGTATGACCACCCCAGTTTTAACTTCCAGACGACGGTTTGTAACCGGTCTGGCCTCGACCACCGCCCTCGGACTATTGAATTCAGCAGGGTTTGTCAATGCGGCTGAACGTCTCGCTCATTCTTTTAGACGCCAACCCACGCTGAATGGTACCGATTTTACCTTAGACATTGCTTATGCTCCGGTTAACTTCACCGGTAATACAATACAGGCAACCGCCATAAATGGGTCGGTTCCGGCACCGGTACTTCGGTGGAAGGAGGGCGATCGGGTCAAGCTCAATGTACGCAATAACCTGGCCGTTGACAGCTCTATTCATTGGCACGGAATAATTTTGCCTACTGATATGGATGGTGTTCCAGGGCTAAGTTTTGCCGGTATCAAGCCTGGCGAATCCTATCAGTATGAGTTCGATGTAAATCAAAGTGGTACGTATTGGTACCATAGTCATTCTGGTTTTCAGGAGCAAACTGGTTTATATGGGGCAATCGTAGTCGAACCTAAGGAGGCAGCTCCCTACCATTACGACAGGGATTACGTTGTGATGCTCAGTGATTGGAGCGATCGAGTACCGGAAAAAGTGTATGCCGACTTGAAAAAGATGCCTGCTATTTACAGTGTCAATGAGAGGACCCTGCAAGATTTAGCTGAAGATGTAAATCAAAAAGGCTTGGGAAAGACTTTCAAGGGCCGCAGTATGTGGAACAACATGCGCATGTCTGATACAGACATATCGGATGTTACTGGCAAAATTTACACCTTTCTCATGAATGGGCGCACACCGGCCGATGGGTGGACGGGAGAGTTTAAAAAAGGCGAGAAAATTTTATTACGCGTGATAAACGGTTCTGCTATGACTTTTTTTGATGTGCGAATACCTGGCTTAAAAATGACCGTCGTCGCGTCCGACGGAAACTATATTCAACCGATAACGGTCGATGAATTTAGAATTGGTGTTGCAGAAACATACGATGTAATCGTCGAGCCTAGCTCTGAACAAGCTTATACCGTGTTTTGCCAAGCAATTGATCGTTCCGGCTATGCGCGAGGAACACTAACGCCAGATGCCTCTTTAGTCGCACAAATTCCTGAAATGGATGAAGATCCGATTTTGACTCATGCGGATATGGGAATGAGTATGGGCGGCATGTCGATGGATGGAATGAGTGACGACGGTTGTTTGCCCGAGCACGCAGCGATGGGCCATTGTGAGATGCCGATAGAAGAGTCCATGGCTATGCCTACTAGTGAACCTATCTGTACAGAAGAGCACGCTAAAATGGGACACTGCCAGATATCCAAGCAGATTCAGGAGTTTGGAACTGGCAAAGCAGGTTTTGGGTCTTCAATGCCTGTCACCTCAAGTGGTATAACGATGGGGCCGCAAATCGACAGTATCGCTGCTGGCGCACAGTACCGTTTAGATGACCCAGGGGTTGGCTTACGTAATAACGGACGCCGAGTGCTAAGCTACGCGGATGTCTTTAATTTAAATCGAACGCCAGACCCACGTGAGCCAAGTCGAGAAATCCAATTGCATCTTACCGGGAATATGGGTCGGTATATGTGGTCAATGGACGGCGTAAAATATAAAGACGCGACCCCTCTGTTGATGACCTATGGCGAACGACTGCGAATCACCTTGGTAAACGACACGATGATGAACCATCCGATGCATTTGCACGGCGTATGGAGCGATCTGGAGACGGGAGATGCTGACTATATTCCCCGTAAACACACAGTAATTGTTCAGCCAGGTTCGAAAATAAGCTACTTAGTTACAGCCGATGCCATCGGTAAGTGGGCGTATCACTGTCACTTGATGTATCACATGCCGGGCATGTTCCGCGAAGTACATATTTCTTAAGGAGTCGATTATGAAAAGTTTAATTTTAATTATGTGTTTATTGTTGCCGGTACAGGTCTCCTTGGCCGCAATGGGTGATGACCCTTGGTTGACTAAGGTCATGACGGAGGTGGAATATTTGCAAGACGATGGCGAAGATGTTGTTGAATGGAACATTGATGCTTGGGTTGGGCGAGATTTATCCAAATTTTGGCTTAAGAGTTCTGGTGAATACGCGGACTCTGAATTTGAAGATGCGAATATCGAGTTTGTCTATAGCCGAGCGGTTAGTGCATATTGGGATCAGCAGCTTGGGGTGCGTCACGACTTCAAGCATGATCCGGATGGCGATAATCGTAATTGGGTTTCCTATGGTTATATCGGTACGGCGCCGTACTTTATTGCGGTGGACGCGCGTGTTTTTGTTGGCGAGGAATCAAGCAGTCAGCTTTTGATTGAACTAGAGCGAGAGCTGATGTTGACTCAGGAATGGGTGCTTACGTCTGAATTGGACATCGTTGCAAATGGCAATTCGAATCGAAAATATCAAGAGGGCTCTGGTCTGGCTGAAGTCGAATTCAGTTTGAGGCTTGGCTATGAGCGCGATGGTAATCGCAAGTTTCAACCGTTTGTTGGCATTACCGCGCGTCAAACCTTCGGCAAGACAAAAGACTTCGCTCAGGCGCGAGGTCTCGCAAGCGGTAGCCTTGAAGGCATAATTGGCATTAATTCTTGGTTCTAACTTAAATTTAATTACGGAGAAATACAATGAACACAAAAAAAATTCTTATGACGACGGCCTTGGCTACACTTTTTGTTTCAACATTATCAATCGCTCACGATCCATCATTACACACTTCGAACAAGGAGAAGCCAAACTGCCAAGCGATGCACGAGATGGACCCATCAATGATGGATATGAACGATCCTGTCACACAGGCGATCATGAAACAGTGTGGTAAAGCCGATATGAAAGAGCAGCAAGAAGACGAAAAGACGGCCTGTACCGCAGAGCATGCAAAACTTGGTCATTGCACTTTAGAAGAGAGCACAAATAAAGACGAAGGTCAAAAGTCTAAAGATAGCGAGCATGACCATGATTAAGGCTATTCTCGGTGCGGTGGCAATTGCGCTCGCATCTGCTGCCGCGTTTATTTACTCAGGCCTATACCCTATGGGTGCTGACGATCAACACAACAAAATTACTTATTGGGTACTTGAAACAATGCGCGAAAATTCGATAGCTCGCTCAGCAAAGGATATCGATGTTCCTGAATTGAGCGATCCGTCGCTGCTATTGATGGGTGGGGCAGATTATAACGATATGTGCTCAGGTTGCCATCTTAAGCCGGGCCTTAGTGAAAATGATATGACAATTGGTCTGTACCCAAGCCCGCCTAATCTCGCTAGCAGGCTTGATGAACATGGACATGAGCATCGATTGACAAACGAGGACGCCGCGCGCCGTAATTTTTGGATTATCAAGCATGGTATCAAAGCCAGCGGTATGCCGGCTTGGGGGCCAACGCACAGTGATGATCGAATTTGGGGCATGGTGGCCTTCTTAGAAAGACTTCCAGAGCTAACGAGTGGCCAGTATCAAATATTGACGGCCAGATCAGCCGAGAGCGGGAATGGTCACCACTGATTTAGGCATCCATTTTTCATATCGAAAAGCCGAGGGGTCAATTGAAACCTAGAGTTTGCGTACGAATAAATTAGAGTTATTCAGTTTTCATAACATCTACCCAAGCAGTATTGTAAGCAATAGTGTTAAGCGACTTTAGTCTAATTGACAAGTGTTCAGTTGTCCCCTAGTTTGAATTTCTAGAAATAG
This sequence comes from Arenicella sp., assembly GCA_016763815.1. Lineage (GTDB taxonomy): Bacteria > Pseudomonadota > Gammaproteobacteria > Arenicellales > Arenicellaceae > Arenicella. The sequence continues at coordinate 4,730 of JAESTB010000347.1, read as the reverse complement.
ACGTTTTATCACTAAGGTAGTTTTAGTCAACTTTTAGGGCAACCTACTAGGTAAGTCTATTCAGATCGAAAATCAAACAACAAGCCGGTAATTAGCGGCCGAATTATTTCGACAAGGAGCCAATCATGACGCCGAAGTCAATTTTCGGCGCGCTTAATACGCTATCGATGCTCCTGATCGTCAATGCCAACAACGGCCATAATACCACGAGGCAGCTTATCGTTAACGGCTTGCTATAGAGGTTTATTTCACTCTAGAGATGTAGAAGAGGACGGTGGTAAGCGATGGATGTTCTAGGTGAACCTTCGAAGACTTGCCCTAGTCAATACTGTTATCAATTTATTCACTTGTACAAGGAGCGATATCATGAAAAATGTAAACACAAATAAAGACTTTTACTGGGAAGTGTTACCGGACTCTCCGGTTGCAAGTTCGAGAACGGATGATATCTGGTTTTTTGATGAACTGACTGGTTGGCTAGTTAATAGCAGTGGATATGTGTGTAAGACTGAAGATGGTGGCGCAGGTTGGACGCCGAAGTTTTTCTTAAGTCCAAACGCTCCGAGTAAACCCTACTTACGGTGTATGAGTTGGGCTAACCGACAATATGGTTGGTTTGGTTCGGTCACTGGAATCGGTGACGCATTGGTAGATTACCCAAGCCAATATGTCAAAACGCTATTGCATCGTACAACAGACGCTGGCGAAACATGGTCACCGCTTGAAAATTTACCCGAGGACTCTCCGGCCGGTATCTGTGGCCTCTACGCCGTTAATGAGAAAGTTGTCTACGGCTCAGGTACTAATGACCCAGGTTTACCTGGACCTTCAATTATCAAGACAACAGATGGTGGTGAAAGTTGGGAGCTTATTGATATGCAACCTTACGCCGACAATCTGATCGATATCTATTTCTTTGATGAAAACAGAGGCTTTGTTGTTGGCGGTAAGATTGATGAGGAATGCAGTAAGATCCGTGAGGGATATCCAGAACCAAGGCTTAGTCGCTATGCTCAACTTAAACCAGTAATTTTGCAGACCCTAGATGGCGGTAAAACGTGGAAAAACACAGCGGCAAAAACTGAAGGATTTAGTTGCGGTGAGTGGGGTTGGAAAATTCAGTTTATCAATCAACAGCTTGGCTTCGTAAGCTTGGAAAACTTTACCAGCGCAGCCATACTTAAGACCACTGATGGTGGTGATAGTTGGCAGCGTTGTGAGGTTAAGGATAGTGACGGTGAAATCATCAATAAGGACTTGGAAGGCATTGGCTTTCTCGATGAGAATCGTGGCTGGGTAGGTGGCTGGGGAAATAACTTCAATGGTCTCATGAACAGCTATACTGAGGATGGTGGTAAAACATGGGTGAGGCAAGATCATGATCCAGTAAACCCTAATAGCGACGCACGGGTGAGAATAAATCGCTACCGATTACTGGGAGACCCTGTTACCGGTGGCTATTGCAGTGGTTTACAGGTCTACAAACTAAAATTCGGTAAAGAGCCAGTTAAGAAATCGGCATTCGCAGGAGATACGGTGATTGCGTCAAGATCTGATTTGCGTATTGCTCCGGCTCGCAGCGATGAGGTTTTTAAGAAAACAGCTTTTGCCGGTGACGAGTCTGGCTCCTTAAATCCGACCGCTAAGGCCTTAGATCCGACCGGTAAGGCCTTAGATTCAAGCGGCAAAAAGTACGCGTTTGCAGGAAAGAAAGAATCATTTTCCGGCAAGAAAAACTCATTCGCTGAAACTTCTGAAAAACAGGGCATAACGTTGCCTTCCGACGGCTTTGAAATCAGTAGCCGAAGTCTTGACGATGGTTCTTTAGAGATAAGTTATACCTTGCCGGGCGAGAGCAAAGAAGTATTCCTGGGGCTGTGGAATCAACTGGCTTTTTACGTTAAAACGTTAGTGTCCGATAAGCCGCAAAAAGGCGGCAGACAAACCGTAATCTGGGATGGCAAAGACGACGCAGGGAATCACGTAGGTAATGGTGTTTATATTTGTCGAATGTCGGTCGACGGTGAACAGGGTGCAAGCTCTATGGTTGAATTAGGAGTTGCTGGCTAGTTTGAGTCAGCACCGTTTAACGGTGTTGAAAGCAAATGCGTCGCGGTATTGCCATGGCGCTATCTTAGTGTTAGGTGGCCAATGATGATAAAACTTTCAAATACCCTTGTTTATGAATGGCAGGCATGGGATGGCTTTTTAATAAGCCATCTCATCGCCGATTACTGTCGCATGCCGGCTTCGTATTTTGATCAGCCAGCTGATTTTGATCGCTTTTTAACGCCCAATATCAAAGCTGTTTTACTGCAGGTAAACTTGTCGGAACAAGGTTGGTACCCGCAAAAGCGCCAGCAGATTATTGGCTATTTGAAAAGTCGAAATATTTTAGTTTTGAATGCGCAGATTGTTGATATCACAAAATCAGCACTTCATTTATTGCTCGAATCTGTAGATTTACCGCACTTGGGGGCGACGCAAGAGCTAAGTGACGACAGCCAACTTTTTGTCAAATCAAATCTTAATTGGGGTGGCGAGGTGGAGGAGAGGCTACCAAAAGGGTTACATGCCAAGTTCATCGGTGAGCAGAGCCGCTCTATCACGCGTTTTGATGAATACTATTTGACCACGAAAAAAAGTCTGCGACCAGACGCATGGCAAGACTCTACAATCGTAATCGAGAAGTATGTCACTAATGATGAAAACTCGTTCTATCGTGTTTATGCACTCGGTGAATCAGTTGTTGTTGTTAAAGCGCATTCAGACCATCTAATAAAGAAAATCAGTGGCGACCGTCGCGATAAAAATTTTTTGTTGAGTAAAGAACAATTACAAACAGAGCAAACTCTATTACCGAAAGGCTTACAAGAGCTGTTGTGTGCGTTCACTCAACGAGTTCCCGTTGATTATTTTTGTTTGGACATAGTGCATGACAATGAAAATTTCTACGTAGTCGATCTAAATACGACTCCGTACAGTGGTGTGCAGCCGCAAACCTCAGATGCGAGTGATTTTCTCTGTGTTGGTTTGAAAAATTATATTGCCAAGCAGGTGTTCACATGAGAACTATATCGGTGTTAGTAGCTGCCTTTAAGGCTGAACGATGGCTCGAAGATTCCATTTTTTCGATCAAAAATCAGCAGTTACCTGATGGTTGGCAGCTACAATTGTTGATAGGAGTAGACGCCTGCCAGTCTACTCTAGGCAAGGCAAAAAGCTTCGCAGATGATCGATGTCGAGTTATCTCGATGGCTGAGAACTGTGGCACTTATGTCACGTTTAATACGTTGATGAATTACGCTGACGGCCAGTTAATTTGTCGTTTCGATGCGGATGACGTAATGTTTTCCGGCTATTTGCAAAATCACATACGCTGTATTGAACTTGGGGCTGACATGGCAATGTCATGGAGCATATATACCGATTCTGACTTGCGACCTACATCTCATGTCATGGCGCACAGTCACTATCACCCGAAAGAAGGCCTAAACCGGCGAAGTTCAGAAGGGCAATTTGTTATTAAAAAATCTGTCTGGGACCGCTTAGGAGGATTTCAACCTTGGGTTTGTGCCGCGGATACCGATTTTCGTGAAAGAGTGATGTCATCCGAGGGGGAAATTCAAGTTCTTGAGGAGTTTTTGTACTATCGAAGAACGCATCCTGACTCGCTTACTGCCGCTACGAAAACAAATTTTCAATCGACCCTTAGAAAACAAATCGATGCCCGAGCAGCCTGCCTTGCTAGCGCATACCGTGAACGGCGGCGTTCGGTAAAAATACTCGCGGTAACAGGAGCAGTGAATGCCATCTACTAATACACTAAACCGCCAGAACCCTAATGACCGCAAACTCATAGTGCTGGATATCGATGAAACTTTGCTGCACGCCTCGATCACAAAACTCGATTTACCACTGGACTATAAGGCCGCACGGACTTTCATCTATAAGCGCCCTTACGTTGATAGGTTTTTATCCTATTGCTTGCAGAATTTTCATGTCGCAGTTTGGACTAATGCGAGTGCGGGTTTTGCTGAAGAGGTCTTTGACCAAGTGTTGCCTATATCAAGACACTTAGAATTTTTATGGTCTGTTGAGCATTGCACTGATCCACCTGAGTCAGAAGGTTGTCACGATTACAAGATCAAAGATCTATCAAAAGTATGCGATCTTAACTTTGGTTTAAATAACATTGTGATGTTGGACGACACGGCTGAAAAACTACGCTTTAATAAGCGTAACCTGATTCATATACGGCCATTTTTCGGCGATCAAACTGATTGTGAATTGCTGCATCTAATTAAGTACTTGGAGAAAATTAGATTGGTTGACGATATCGGTAATCAAAACAAACAGAACTGGCGGCAAGAGCTTGTGGGTGCTAACACAGCATTTGAGTATGATTGTTTGGTGGTAGGCTAGGGCGATGGCATTCATTTCGGTGATCATTCCAACCTTCAATCGGCAAGACGACGTCGTTGAGGCTATTCAAAGTGTTCTTGACCAAGGCGATTTTGATATAGAAATTATTGTTGTTGACGATGGCTCTACTGATCAAACACGGCAACAAGTTCGGCGTTTTGGTGGCGCGTGCCGTTATGTCTTCCAGCCTAATGGCGGGCCGTCAGCTGCGCGTAATGCTGGGCTTAAACTGGCGAAAGGTGAATTGATTTCCTTTTTAGATTCAGATGACTTATGGCTGTTTGGTAAGGTTGAAAAGGATCTGG
>JAESTB010000346.1 GCA_016763815.1 Arenicella sp. | reverse complement strand
GCAATATGCGGACTGATGGGAACAGCAAAATTATTGGTGACGACGGACACACACGCGAGCGAGTGAACGATTTTAGCTTGATGCTCGGTAGTAATAGGCGGATGGCCGAAGACGGCCTAGGCGGTGCGATTAGTATAGGCCCGAGTTTCAACGGGGGATTCATGCCAATGATGCAGGCAAATTACGGGCGTCTTAATTCTGCGCCTAGCGCGAAGAACGTCGATCAATACAAGCGCGGAAATTTGTCTATTGAAAGCCTTGCTAGTTCTAAGCCGGTGTTTACCACTGAGTTGACAGGTTGTTCAATAGTCCGTACAGCTACAGCTTTATCTCATATTAGGCCTAATTCTTCTGGAGCGGATTTACACAATAGTTTTGATCCTGAGAAAAGCTTTGGCCGAAACGATTATCCCGATGCCGATAATACATTCACAATGATGCGAAAGAAGACAGATGGTCGAATTAAACTCTATTACCAAAAGCATTACCCCGACAGGCCGTCAGAATCTGGTAGCCGCTATTTAAAGAGGTGATTTGATTGCAATGTACCGCAATTACGATCATTCGATAGCAACCATGAACTCAAAAAAGGCGTAGCGAGCGAAACAAAAACCGAAAAAGCACCTAACCTTGTTTACTCGGTTAGGTAATAAATGAGAGGCAGGCAAAATGGCAGGATCAAATTATAAAAAGAGACATCAATTGGTCAAAGCGCAAGTGGATGCAGAGGTCGGGAGGTCGCTCGGTGTTTGGGGCCAAACAAAAAGCTTTTTTGGTGGTAGTGAAACCTATTCTGATAAACGAAAAGCGGCGATAGATAAACATTATGACAGCTTTGTGCAGCAGAAATTCATATCGGCCCGGCGAAACGAGCTCAGCGCGATGCACGCGAAGTCGGGCGCTGTGGTCGCTGGTCGGCCCCAGGCCATCAGGGAATTGTCGACAGGTGCAAAAAACGCGATGGAGTATGCTACCGGTCTTCATGCCGATTCACGTAAGAAAAGAGAAAATGATTTAAGCGATCAAACATTCAATAATTTGCGAGTTGGGTCTGAAACGATGGACCATATACGTCAAAAGTTAAATAAGGGGCGAGGTAATGTCGACGCAAATGATCCTAATTTTCCAGAAGCACATTATAGAACTCGTGTGGGGTATAAAAACTTCGGTAAAGACTTTTCGCAACATGCCGCTGTGGCCGAATTAATGCGCGCAGGTAACTGCGATATGCACGCTGCTTCAACATATACGCACACGTCTGCGCATATGGATAGAGAGACCGTTGCCGCAAAAGTAGTACATGGTGGTGCCAAGCACACGTTTTCCGAGCTACGCGGTTCTCAAGGGCATACAACAACCGAAGCAAGCGATGTAATCGTTGACTCGTGGGCGACCGAAAAACACGCTGTTTTACGCGCTGATTCTGAATTTGGCGCCGGTATTTCGTCATCTAAAGATCGAAATGCGGATAAAAATTTCACTCAGGCCACAATGAGTCTTGGCGCGGGTAAACAAGCCCTGCAGCGACAGCGCTCGATAGTAAACGCGAGCACCGCTTTTCAGACTCACCACGATGCCGAGGCGCTCAAGCCTGTGAATCGACCCAATATTGTACACGATCAGTACGGTGCGACACCAATGATGAGTGACTCAGGCGTTGCCAGTATGGAGCGAAGAGCTAAGGTACTTGAGAGTGGGCGGGGCAATTCTTTGAAGCCATTAGGGAATTTATTACCTAGTCTGCAACGGGTTGAAGTTGCGAGAAAAATGGGTGCTAGCATTGGCGGAGCTGCGAAATACGCGGATTCAAAGGTGGCAGTAGCCCAACCTAAACCATCTTATTCAACCCGTATTGGACGATTCCTTGGCCTTATTTCCTAACTATAAATAGTTTGAGACCTTTGCACGAACCATAATGTGATTGAAAATGTCTAAAAACCACCTACTTTTTGTTGGAAAACTAGTGAATAGCCAGCTATTCCCGTCATTTTCCGCCGCAATTAGGTTGTTTTTATCCGATTTTCATCTCAATTCTAGTTCGTGCAAAGGCCTCAGTTTGAGTTTGCTATCAAAGTTCCTCCCTATAGTAAGAATCTGGTCGTATCGCATTGAATGCTTCGACTAATATAGATAAATGTGATTTATGGATCCATCTAAACAAAGTTTGCGCCCATTTTTAGACTCCACCGGTTTGGGGGTACATGATCGCCGAGTGTTTACCGCTTCTCGCGAAGAACGACCCGTATCGACAACGGGAAGGTATAGGGCGCGCCGGCAACGGCGACGCCCTGAGCGCAATGCGGTTATTAACGCGTCCATGCGCGCTCAAGGGCGTGCACATGGGCGCGCATTGGCTAAGATGTCTGCGCCAAGCCGAAAACGACATCGAGATGAAATGGAGGCACGTACAACCGAAATTCATGATGGCTTTGCAAGAACCCAACCGCATAGAGACCGCCTCAATAAAAGGGCGAAACTGTTAGTTTCATCTTCTGCCGCGCCAACGGCGACTCGCTTTAGAAATGTTGAAAAGGGACAGGACGAACCCGTCGCGTCAGCACCGAGTGCGTCCTATCTAACTGGGTTGCGATTAGGGATAAACCAGTCAACAGCGAGTGTCGCAAGTCGAAATGATGCCCTTAGAGTTGCTGAATCGGCAGCCAGTGCACTAAGCGCCTTAAGATTCCCGACATCGGTGGCACAAGCGCGCGACGATCAAGGTTCTGGTCTAGCACACCCTAGCAACCGTGCAACAAATAAACACAGACCCAAGGGTGGTGCTGGTGCTCACGACACCGGAAACCGAGAACGCGCAGCAGCGGTTGTAGCATCAATGGCTTCTAGAAAATCTTCTGAAGTTTCCCAATCTGTAATACTAGGGACTAGAGTCGCTGCGGCAGCATCTGCAAATTCTTTTGCAATGTACCCAGCCAGCAACTTTAAGTCAACAGCTCCTAAACAGACACGTGCTGCACAAGCCAGAACCCATGAGCAGCTTAAGAGAATTTCGGGCTCGGTACGTGGGCGGACACAATCACGCACGGCTAAAAATAGATCTCATAGAGGCCGATCAGTCTCTCCTGAGAGGAAGTGATGACGATTAACAATTGCTGTTGCAACCAGCACGGCCCGAGTTCTTAGGCTCTGTATCGGCCCCGGCGCTCGCTCTGATACAAGAACGATAACAAGGTTGTACTACCCCATGTCTGCAAGCGCAAATCAGCCGACCTGTAATGCGAATGATGATAGCCAGCCTGTTGTCGACGCTCTGACGGGTAAACCGAATGATGATGCTGGAAGTGATAGGCGGCTGGGCCGACACCCTGCAAGCCAT
>JAESTB010000345.1 GCA_016763815.1 Arenicella sp. | reverse complement strand
GGCGATGAAGCTCTGTTGATGAGTCACCGCTGTCAGTGAGAGGCTTATCGCAGAGCACATGACAGCCGTGAACAATCGCTAGTTTATTGGGTTCCAAATGCACACGACTGGCTGACAATCAAGCAAAGCCTGTCGCCTGTCATCCCAACGCAGCCGAGGCACTGAATGTTCCTTGAACGTATCTCTCAGCGACCTAAGATCCTTCGCCTACGCTCAGAATGACAGATAGATACTACTTTTCCAGCTTGAGGAAATAGTCCAATATTTCCGGCACATTACCACTGCCCATACCGGCACCTACAGCAGCTTGAAGGTTGGCGGATGTACCTTCACCAATCTGTGCGCGCGTGCCCAAGTCTTCAACCATTGTTAGAAAATAGCCCAAATCTTTATTTGCATTGGCGATCGAGAAACCAAGATCACTCACACCGTCGACGGCGTAATTTTTGCAAAATTGCATGAAAGGCGAATTAGATGGGCCGGTCGACATAATTTCGAAAAGTTGCTGGCGGTCAACGCCTGCAAGATCGGCTACAGCAAATGCTTGAGACATCGCAGTAACTGTCGTCATACCCATAAAATTATTGATCAGCTTGGTCGTGTGACCTGCACCAAGCGCACCAAGATAGAAAACGTTTTCACCTTGTATGTCGAGCACTGGCTTAACCTTGTCAAAAGTTTCTTTTTCGCCAGCAGCCATAATATTCAAGAGCCCATCTTTTGCATGAGCGGGAGTTCGACCAAGCGGAGCGTCGATCATCCCCGCACCTTTTCTTGCAAGATCTGCGCCAATTTTACGAGTAGACGCTGGGATCGAGGTTCCATAATCGATTAGCACAGCACCTTCTTTGATACCCGCTAGGATGCCGTCTTCCGCGTAGATCAATTTCTCAACAACCGCCGAGGTAGTGAGTGCTAGCATCACAATATCGCAAGCAGCAGCCAACTCCGCTCCGGAGGTTGCTTCAGTCGCGCCTCGGGCAACAACGGCCGCCACGGCGTCTTTATTGAGGTCCATTACGATGGGCTCAAAGCCTCTCTTTTGTAAATTTTCGACCATGTTTCCGCCCATGAGACCGAGACCGATAAAACCTATCACGGGTTTTGACATATTTTATTCCTGTAAAGTGGTATTCGTTTAAATAAGTAAATAGAAAAAATAAACATACTCTTGGCATTAAGTGATCATTGAAAGACTTAAAAGTGTCATCAAGCCTAAGTGAATCCGCGATTACGGAGAAGGCAAGAACTTCATATTGGTAATACCAAAGTGTAATATATCTTTTACCATTAGACACTCATTTGGTCAACTACTTTGTAATAATACAATACCTTGATTGGCATAAGATTTACTATCTATTTCCCAAACTCAGCGTCACCTTTGTGTACCAATAGAAATGATAAACCTTAAGTAATTCCTCGATGGGCATCATCGCAAATGCCAAAAACGTCGAAACGTCGAAACACAGTATTAACAGTGCGCATACCGGTAAAGCGATCATCCATTGAATAAATAAAATGAAGTCTTAGCACACGACTGCATTCTCCGGTGTGCGCAAAACAGTGCCCGAGAGCGAGTTATACCCTCTAATAATCGGCAACACGATATAAAGCGGCGCGATAACCGCCTGTGCCGAATAAGTTTCAGGTTCAACATTTGGATAGATTAGATCTATGAATTGACTGAGAAGAAAAAATAGTAACGCTACACAAAAAGACAATACCAAAGCGGTTCCTGTACAAGCCAAGAGTTGGTAGATAAAGGCCCCGACGAAGAGTGCAAAAATATTGCCTGCAATCGGAAATATTTCACTTAGCTGCGGGCGCATTTTGGCAAAGAACGATCTCTATTGTGGGTAACGTAGACCCACACAGCTGAAATAGACCGAGCGCAAAGAAGCACAATGACGTCGAAATATTAACAAACAGGCGACAGCTATATCCGCCTGTTTTTATGATCCATAAGCTCTCACAACTAGCATTTGGACCCCATTATCGATCAAGAACTCAAGGCCCAGGGCAAACATCCAGACAGCAGTGGCGATACCAATAGCCGCAATCGGCATTGCACCGAGAGGCGCGACCAATAGGATATCAATCATCAACATCAACTGAACCCGCAATGCATTAACGACCAATGGCCAGGCCATTGACAAATTTTCTTATAAACGAGTTTTGGAATCCATTAGATAGGCCAGCCTGCCAAGGATCAAGCGCCTCTTAGTTGAGCTTGCGGGCCCCCGTGCGACCTGACGGTCATCCAAACACCATTTGCCGCACGCCCCCTATAGCGGTTACGGAGGCAAAAATTAGGAACAATAAAATCGAAGCAAGAACTCTATTCGCAACCCAAATATTCTTATGCTCTCGCATCGGATCTTTGCGATTACTTAGATAAAAAATATAAGCGACGGTTATCGGTAAAATAACGGCATTGAAGACTTGAGATATTGTCATCACGAACACTATCCTAACATCAAAAATAGGCACGGCTAAGCCGAGCACCGTAATCACAAGTACCAACATACGATACTTGGCAAGAGTCATGTTGACTCAATCTCGACTGCCTGAATTCGCCCTCGCTATAAGCTTACCCTAATGAAGGGCAAGCTATCTCGGCGTTAATCAAATGGGTTTATTTATCAAATAGAGGAATAGAGGTACGGACCAGACCAGCTATGATCTTGTCCGTTAATCTCGACTGAGTGGGAGACCGAAGCGCCAGTATCCTGATTAGAAACAATGAAGAGTCGGGTGCTGCCTTTTACTGTTTTTATCGTCACCGCGGTGTACTTCTCATCATCTTGAAGCACCGTCAACTGAACAATACTACTACTAGAATTACGCGCTGATTCAGTAACCGTGCTGTAGCGGCCATGAGGCTCTATTACGGAGGCAAAAAGGGTGCTCTTGGTATTGGACCTTCTTAGAATAATGCAGGGTTCTTTGCGTAAATTAAAGTCAGGGTCGTTGGCACCAATTCTTGTTAGAAGTATTTCATCATCGTGCTCAGTAGCCATGGTCAAGGTGTAGAACTCACTATTATTCATCCATGGAAATTGAGCATTGTCGGAATTTGCGGTTGCGGCCGCCTCAAGATATAGATGTTGGTAGCCATTCTTTTTACCCAACGCTTCTAAAAATTTAGGC
>JAESTB010000344.1 GCA_016763815.1 Arenicella sp. | reverse complement strand
GTTTTCGCGGTACTCGCGTCGGCGTCTGCCCCGGTGTTATATGGTATCGCCGCAAATTACACATCCGAAAAATTAGCCGATGTATCGGCTTTGAGTATCGCAACTGTTAGTCAGTTGTCAGCAGCGCTATGCCTAATGCCCTTACTTTTTTGGTTTATGCCATCGCAAATGCCAAGCTTCGAGGCATGGATGGCATTACTCGCCTTGGCGGTGTTGTGCACCAGCGTTGCCTACTTAATGTATTTTCGCTTGCTAGCTGAGGTTGGTAGTACTAGAGCCATTACCGTGACATTTTTGATACCGCTATTCGGTTCACTATGGGGGGCCCTGTTCATCGATGAAGAAATAACCGTGATGATGATGGTTGGTATGGCAATTGTTCTATTTGGTACTGCGCTAGTTACGGGAGTAATCAAAATAGGTCGATTAACAAAGAAATCCAGTTTGTAAATTTTCACATAGTTGCAATATTAGATTAAGCAATAGTCTGCATAATTCGACGGTCTAGATACCAAGAGAAGCAGATTATTTGTGTCCAGCTATGGTGGTTTTTATGAGTGCTCCAATATTAAATCTTATTTCAAGGCAGACGAATGTTGATCAACTAATGCAAAATGAGTTTGGCGAAACGCCGCTGGCTTTTTCGCCGACAATTCGTTTAGCCGATGGAGGCGAGGCTATTCCTCAACAGTATTTAGACGTCGATCGTAAACTTGATAATCTAAGTAATGTCGTTGAACATATTTCAGTACCCGCCGGCTATCAGCTGTTCACGGGTCAAGAGGGTTCATGTCTATATCTAGTTGTCGGTGTTTTTGGTAAAGAGAATTACCCCGCATCGGCCGAAATTGCGATCAAAGATAAAGTGGTCTACAGCCGCCGCTGGCTAATTGAGCCAACGACACCTACATCTGAAATTGTGCAAACCGCGTTGTTAGCGGTGAAAAAAGCGCGGGAACACGAAGCACGCGAGTTATTTACGGTGCGAATAGATCGGAGTTTAGATCAGAATTCTCGTGTCGCAACGCCGTTTAATTGTCATTTAGATTTGCCTTTAATGGCCGGCAGCGAATCGACCTTAACGAGTACTTCGGCATTAGACGTAGATAAGCAGTTGAAGGGTTTGAAGTTTGCTGGCTACACTTTCGAGGTCCAGCAACGAATCGAACTCGGTCGCAAACGTCTGTTTGAATTAAACGTAGTTGGCAAATCCTCACATTTTCTTGAGTTAGCCGGCAGTTTAATTTCGGTCATTTGTCAGCATCAAGATCAACGAGATTTCGTGCACCAGCTGATTAACGCCCTAATCGCGCGGAGTGATCGTTTCGTTGACGAATTAGTCAGCTTCAAAGGGTTTACACGATTTAGTCACACATTGGACCCAATTGCTTTGGCAAAATTTTCCTACAAAACTCGCAATATAAAGGCTGAAGATACTCGATTTGATGAGAATTTCGAGAACATGAGCTATAAAGTCGATGCTTCAAAAGCGCCATTTTATAATGACGGTGAGCTTGGCCGTCAGCAAAGACAATTAATTTCTAGCTTCAGTAGCTTAGGTGGTTATTTGCCGCTAGAGAAGACCGCTAATCGTTGATGTAGTGATAAGGTTTAACCGCTTAGACGTTACGAGGTAATAGTGCCAGCGTAAGAGATTTTGTGATTCTTTATAATTAGAGTATGTTATTCGAATAGTTAACAAACTCTAGTGAAATTATGAGTGCAATTTTGAATTTTGGTAATTTTCGACCCGCGCAAGGCCTCCTCTTAGGTCTTATCTTTTTACTGCTTGGTTCTTGTGCAAATAATCCCAATCATCAACAAGGCGTTCAAGATGCGGCGTATGCGATGCCTGATCAATATGCAGCAAAAGCGGTTGAAGATGTATTGCGAGACGGAGGTAACGCAGTGGATGCGGCCATAACAGCGGCGTTCGTATTAGCGGTTACCTTCCCAGAGGCAGGCAATATTGGTGGCGGCGGCTTTATGTTGGCGCATATGAATGGGCAAAATCACTTCTTAGATTACCGTGAGAAGGCACCTTTAACCGCTAGTCGAGACATGTACCTTGATGCCAATGGCGATGTCATTGAAAAATCCAGTCTGGTGGGGATTCGATCCGCCGGCGTGCCAGGAACCGTTGCCGGTTTATGGCTAGCGCATCAGAAGTTTGGGTCTAAGCCATGGAGCAGCTTAATCGCTCCAGCGATAGCTTACGCTGAGCTTGGTTTTCAAGTTCACCCGAAAAAAGCTCAAGGTATAGCCGCAACCATTGAATGGTTTGACGGTAAAGTCAATTTTGCCGAACACTTTGGTGAGATGGCTAACGGCGGGCTCTTTAAGCAGGCTGACTTAGCGGATGTGTTACGGCGGATTGCTAAACATGGGCCAAAGGACTTCTATAGCGGTCAAACAGCGCAATTGCTGGTCGCCCAATCCATACGAGACAATGGTTTAATAAGCGCTTCAGACCTTCAGGCCTATGAGGCAGTATGGCGTGCTCCATTGACCGCCAATTGGCGTGACTACCAAGTGATTACGGCACCGCCGCCAAGCTCTGGCGGCTTCGCGGTAATTCAGTTGCTTAAAATGAAGCAGTTACTCGATCATGAATTCTCTGGTCTCGAGCCAAATTCGGGGCAGTACATCCACTTAATTGCCGAAATGGAGAAGCGCGTATTCGCTGATCGAGCGGAGTATTTTGGTGATCCAGACTTTGTTAACGTGCCAATAAATGAATTAACCAGTGACGCCTATATCGAACGTCGCGCGAACGAAGTTAAGGTCGACTCTATCAGCACACTTGAGCACGCAAAACCTGGCTTAGATTCACCGAGTACCACACATTTTTCGATCGTTGATAAGTGGGGCAATGCGGTTTCAAATACTTACACCATAAACTGGAGCTACGGCAGTGGCGTTGTGGTTGAAGGCGCTGGTTTTATTTTGAACAATGAAATGGACGATTTTAGTACCAAGCCGGGTGTTGCTAACGTTTACGGCGTGATCGGTGGCATAGCGAACGAAATTCAACCGTCAAAACGAATGCTATCATCCATGAGCCCAACCATTATTCTAGAGGGTGATGATGTTCGTATGGTGATCGGCACGCCAGGTGGCTCGACTATATTTACCTCGGTTTTTCAAGGCATTATTAATGTCATCGACAATGGTATGACCGCCACTGAGTCAGTTGCTGCGAGTCGTTTTCATCACCAACTACTGCCACCCGATTTAATTACCACCAGTATCAGTATTCCTTTGGCCGATGATACTACGCTAGAACTACAGGAAAAAGGCTATCGAGTTCAGCCGCACGCTTGGGAATTTGGCGATCTGCAATTAATTGAAACTATCAACGGCAAAACCCATACAGCCTCAGACCCACGAGGTATCGGGGTCTCGGGTGTGGTAGAGTAGCCGCAGTTTAGTCGCTCACTTGGAGAGCAAATGTCCAGATCTATCATCGCCATAGCGGGCGCGTCGGCCTCAGGGAAAACGCTGTTTGCGCAAACGGTTTATAAAGAGTTGTTGGCCGAATTAGAAGGGCGGCCATTAGCCGTGCTTGAAGAAGACGCTTATTATCGTGACCAAAGCCATTTAGAAATGTCGGTTCGTGAACAAACTAATTACGATCATCCCAAAGCTTTTGAGCATGAGTTGTTGGTAGAGCATATTTTAGCGCTTAAAAGTGGTAAAGATGTAGATGTGCCAGTTTACGATTTCGCTAATCACACACGAGGTGCTGGTATTCGGCATGTGCAAGCGGCTGAATTCGTTATCGTTGAAGGCATTTTATTGCTGAGTGACCCGGCATTACGTCAATTGTTCGACGTAAGAGTGTTCATTGATACACCGCTTGATATCTGCTTGTTGCGTCGTATCGAGCGCGATACGCAGGAGCGCGGTCGCAGCTTTCAGTCGGTTGCTGAGCAGTACAAAGCGACGGTTAGACCAATGTACTATGAGCATATCGAACCATCTAAACAGCATGCGCACATTGTTGTAACTGGCGGCGGTCGTAACCGTGTAGCGATTGACATGGTTAAAGAGCACATCAAGTCGTCGCTCCGACAGATTACCATTTAACCTGACTGCCGTTGTACCAATAACTGTAGTCGTATAAATAACGACTGCCTGACCCCTAATTATTATAGAGAGATTGCCTTGACCACTCTTATCAGCCTTTTTGGCATGTTCGTTCTTCTTAGCGTTGGCTTTGTGGTTTCTAAGCATCGACGCGATATAAATTGGCGGACTATCGGTGTGGCATTCTTGCTGCAATTTGCGATTGGCGCTTTTGCTCTGTATTTCCCAGTTGGCCGCAGTGTGCTTGAGAGTATTTCTGGCGGCGTGTCAGGCGTATTATCGTACGCGCAAAGCGGTATCGACTTTCTGTTCGGCAATCTTGGTCGAGCATCTAGTGATGGCATTGGCTTTGTTTTCGCTTTGCAAGTGTTGCCGATTATTATTTTCTTCTCAAGCCTGATTTCAGTACTTTATTATATTGGTATTATGGGCTGGATTATTCGAGTTGTTGGCGGCGCCTTGCAATGGCTTTTAGGTACTAGCCGTGCCGAGTCGATGTCGGCCACCGCCAACATTTTTGTCAGTCAAACCGAAGCGCCAATGGTTATTAAACCGTTCGTTGGCAAGATGTCGAATTCAGAACTATTCGCCGTGATGGTAGGCGGTATGGCTACCGTTGCAGGCTCGGTGCTAGCGGGTTACGTGGCGTTAGGCGTAGAAATGAAATACCTGTTAGCCGCTAGCTTTATGGCCGCACCGGGTGGCTTTTTAATGGCCAAATTATTGCTGCCAGAAACGCAAGAAATAGATAATCATGAAGAAATGGTTGAGCAAGAAACAGAGCAATATGCCAATGTCATTGACGCCGCTGCCGGCGGTGCCGCAGCGGGTCTGAAGCTGGCGGTAAACATTGGCGCAATGTTGATCGCGTTTGTAGCGCTAATCGCGATGTTGAACGGTTTACTTGGCTTGGTGGGTGGCTATGCCGGTATGCCGGAGTTATCAATGCAGGGTATTCTCGGTCAGTTGTTTCGCCCAGTCGCTTTTATCCTTGGTGTACCGTGGAGTGAAAGCACGGTAGCCGGCAGCATGATTGGGCAGAAATTAGTACTAAATGAGTTCGTCGCATTTTTAGACTTCTCAGCCCAGAAGGAATTAATGAGTGCTCATACTCAAGTTGTTGTTACCTTTGCCTTGTGTGGTTTCGCGAATTTCTCATCTATCGCTATTTTACTTGGCGGTCTAGCAACGATTGCACCGCATCGACGTTCAGATGTTGCGCGCATGGGAATGAGAGCGGTTACCGCAGCGTTTATGGCTAACTTGATGAGTGCCGCGATTGCGGGGTTCTTTGTGTCGTTGGTTTAGTCAGTTGCGGGCCTCGCTTACCATACTTGGATTAATTCTCCATTAGCGCCAGGCTCGCCGATTATTTGTAAGCTGCATTTACCCCAGCTTGGCGGCAGCCGATAATCATTTTCAGGTGAATATTCCAGTTCTGTCGATCGAGTTTGACAGCGAAGTTTCAGCTTATTGATAACACCGCTGGTATTTTGAAAAAAGAATGCTGGGTTTGTGAGTTCGACGAAGTCGTTGCCTCTCTGGTCAGTCTGAAATTTTCGAACATAGGATTGCTCTGCGATTAAGATTGCGTTTACTTTTTGTATAACGGGTTCAACTGTTTTAATAGCGTCAGGGAATTCTTTTTGTAGCGTCGAATAGCTCTCTATCGCTTCACCATAGAAACCCAAGTTAATTTGATGTTTGACTATCGAGGTAAGAACTTGCTGTCGTTCTGAATCTGCTAGGTATTTGGCCTCAAATAGCACCAATTCGGTGAGCGCTTTAAGTTGCGTTCTCTGATCTTTGAAGTGTTCAGAAAATTTGGCTTGCGCAAGCTTTAGCCTTGATAAGGAGTACATTGTTAACAAATAAACCTTGTCGGCTCTTTTGAATAATTTAGAAAGCTTTTTCTCGTTTGGCTTATCTTTTTCAAGTTCTTTGGCAATTTTCCTGTATATCTTTAAAAAGTTTCGCCCGACCTCATTCCATGTACGAACTTCGACTTCATAACGCACCACAATCCGGTCTCGACTCGAAACGTCTTTGCCTTGGTAAGTTGCCGGCTTTATTTCGTAAGCAAGGACCGCATCGAGCGAATTTTTTTCAAAGTCTGGGTCAGTAGATTGAATTACAACAGCGTTCTTCACTGTTCCTGTTTCATCTACTGTTATTTCTATTTCCACTAAGCCAGTGTGGCCCAACTTGAGCATCGAAATTGGGTATTTCGGTGCCTCTCGTTTTTCCATTTGGGGGCCGCGGAATTCATCTGATGAAAATTTTTTATCAACTTTTTGTTGCTGAGCAAGAGTTTTGCTTGATATCGATACGCTAGGAATAAGCAACGCGGCTATGATGATTGATTTTAGTATCATGATTTGTTTCCATCCTTTGAGGTGTTTGTTTTGCTCACTACTGAAAGCAAGCAGGGAATAGCATTTTAACGAGTTATTGAATTATGGTTAAGAGTGCTATACAGATACTCCCTGTCGTCATCGTTTCAATACTTTTCTCGCGCAAAAGGTATTATTATCTTAACCTGAATCAAATTTACGCACAGGAATCATCAATGTTTTATAAAGCTGTCTATGCGTCGCTGCTACTTCTTGTTTGTACTGTTTCATATGCATCAAGCATCATCGTTGCCGACGCTATGGTCGATGTCGAAACGGGTAAGCTAGTCTCAAAGCCGATTATTACAATAGATGGAGGGCGAATTACCAGTGTCGAGAGTGGTGATGTCAATGAACTAAGCGGCGATTTTATTGACCTTCGTGGCATGACAATTTTACCAGGCATGATTGATATGCATGCGCATTTAACCTCGAGCTCGCAAGAGCATGGGTATAAGCGCTTGGCTAGCTCTCAAGTTCGTTCAGCCCTACGCGGTGTTAAGCACGCAAAAGCGACTTTGATGGCTGGCGTCACGACGGTGCGTAATTTAGGTGCTGGAGGTTTTATTGATGTTGCCTTGCGCGATAGCATTAATGCGGGTGATATTCTTGGCCCACGCATGTTTGTTTCTGGTCCCTCTCTAGGAATAACCGGCGGCCATTGTGATAATAATTTGTTGCCGGTCGATTACCAAGCGAGTAGTGATGGAGTGGCTGATGGGCCGTGGGAAGTGGCTAAGAAAGTTCGTCGCAACATTAAATACGGCGCTGACTTGATTAAGATTTGTGCCACCGGTGGTGTGCTATCGAAAGGGACTAAGGTTGGGGTGCAACAATATTCGCTTGCAGAAATGCAAATGGCAGTTACCGAAGCGCACCGTCGAGGTATCACGGTTGCTGCGCATGCGCATGGTACCGAGGGTATTTATGCCGCAATAGCGGCCGGTGTAGATTCGGTTGAACATGCCAGCTTTATCGATGACGCTGGTATCAAGTTGGCGAAGAAAAAGGGCACCTATTTATCTATGGATATCTACGTTACCGAATATATTTTAGGGCAGGGAGCGGCCGCTGGAATTTTAGAAGAGAGCCTAGCGAAAGAGCGAAAGACCGGATCATTGCAAAGGGAAAATTTCACAAAGGCGGTTAAGGCTGGAGTGAAAATGGTGATGGGAACAGATGCCGGTGTTTACCCCCACGGCGATAATTTAAAGCAGTTATCTCGTATGGTGCAGTTTGGCATGACGCCGATGCAAGCCTTACAGGCCGCATCGATTAATGCGGCAACGTTGTTGAATAAAGAGAATGATATTGGCTCGATAAAAGTGGGTGCTTATGCTGATATTGTCGCGGTTAAAGGCACGCCTTTAGATGATATTAGTGTGATGGAAAATATAGCGTTTGTGATGAAGGGCGGCACCGTTGTAAAACCATATTCTAAGGTGAAGTAATGAAAATATCAGTCAGACCTCGTTTTGGATTGGCGCTTGGATTGGCACTTGGCCTAAACCTAATTGGACCAACGGCGGGTCATGCTGCTGACTTATCGGCTGTTCAGCAAGTGCAGCAAAGCCTCAAGCTCATTGAGCTCAAAGACGGCACTTACAATGCCGTGATTGCGATTAGCTCAAGCGCGGAACAACAGGCTAAGGCCATCGATCAACGTGGTGATTCTCTACTCAACGGCATGACGGTCCTAATAAAAGACAATATTGATCTGCAGGGTTTGCCAACAACCGCCGGCTCACTTGCTCTATTAGAGAATTATCCGGTAAAGGATGCATCGCATATTGCTCAATTAAAAGACGCTGGAGCGGTGATTTTAGGCAAAACCAATTTGAGTGAATGGGCTAATTTTCGTTCTGAAAAATCGAGCTCAGGCTGGAGTGCCGTCGGCGGGCAAACCGGCAATGCGCTTGATTTGAGTCGATCACCGTGTGGTTCTAGCTCGGGTTCGGCCGTCGCCGTAGCGCTCGGCTACGTAAAAGTGGCTATCGGCACCGAAACGCATGGCTCGATTATTTGCCCAGCTTCAAGTAATGGCGTTGTTGGCTTTAAACCTACCCATGGAATCGTCAGCGGCGATGGGATAGTGCCACTCGCTCTTTCTCAAGATACGGCCGGGCCCTTGGCTGATTCCATCGAGAATGCATCGTTAGTGTTATCGGCAATGATTGATCCGAAAGCCGACAATTTTCCAGCTTTAGTCGATGGTTTGCAAAATTTACAATCAGGCCGACAATTAAAAGGCATGCGAATTGGCGTAATGGCCTCTACCCTAGGCTACGACTCAAGGCGTGATGAGTTGTTTAACGCCGCCTTAGATAAGTTGAAGGCCAGCGGCGTGACCATCGTTGATGGCATTGAACTGGAGCCATATGACGGTTTTTGGGAGCAAAATTATCAGTTGCTTCAGTACGAATTTAAGCGCGATCTAAACGCCTATTTTGCTGGCCGTAATAATGTGTTGAAGGAAATGTCATTGGCCATGTTAATTCAGTTTAATCAAGAAAATGCAGCGCAAGAGCTCAAGCATTTCGATCAGAGTATATTCGAAAAATCTAACACCTTAGAACTCACTCATAAAGAGTATCTCGCTATTCGAGATAAAGGTCACGTAACTACGCGCGAGCAAGGTTTAGATAAAGCTTTTGCCGAGCAGAAACTAGACGCCATTATTGGAATTAGCGGCGGGCCTGCTTGGAAAATTGATCATATTAATGGCGATTCATTTTTTGGACCAGGTATTGCGGGCTACCCAGCTGTTGGCGGGCATCCTCACGTCACCATTCCCGGAGGCACGATCGCCGGGATGCCAATGGGCATGTCGTTTATTGGCAAGCGTTTTCAAGACCACCAACTGGCGCAGTTGATCTACCGCTATATGCAATTGTGAGCTGTCGAATGAATAGCATCTTGGAAGGAGAATGTCTTGGCTGATCATCACGGACACGGACACGGACACGGACACGGACACGGACACGGACATTCTCATAGTTCAGGAAATGAGAAAGCGCTAGCAATTGCAGCCCTATTAACCGGTGGATTTATGTTCGCCGAAGTTTTTGGCGGTATTGTCTCAGGCTCGTTGGCTCTTATCGCCGATGCAGGGCATATGCTAACCGACTTTGCTTCACTCAGCTTGGCGTGGTTTGCCTTACGCTTGGCTCGCCGCCCTGCAAGTTGGAAGCGCACTTATGGCTTCGATCGGTTTTCGATTCTAGCCGCTTTTGTAAATGGTTTGTCGCTGTTCTTAATTGCTGCTTGGATTTGCTATGAAGCCTACCAACGAATACTGCAACCTGTCGAAGTAATAGGCAGCTTAATGCTGTGGGTAGCGTTAGCTGGTTTGTTGGTAAATATCTTGGCGTTTTGGGTGCTTACGCGTGGCGAAAAAGAAAATCTAAATATTAGAGCCGCGACTCTGCATATCGTTGGCGACCTACTCGGCTCGGTGGCCGCACTAATAGCCTCTATCGTAATTATCTACACAGGTTGGGTATTGATTGACCCGATATTGTCAGTTCTGGTTGCGTTAATAATCTTGCGTTCGGCGTGGTATGTGGTGCGTCAAAGCGCTCATATTTTACTTGAAGGTGCGCCTGAAGGTTTTGACCGAAGAGAAGTATCAATAGTGTTAGAGCAGGAAGTAGATGGTTTATTAAAAGTGCATCACATCCATGCATGGTCGATTACTCAAGAGCGGCCAATGGCTACCCTAGAGGCGGGTATAGCAAAAGACGCAGATGCTAAACTAGTGAAAGATAGGATCAAAAAAATTCTACATAGTCGTTTTGGTATCGAACACTCTACCGTTGAAGTTAGTCGACGCTAGCGGCAGAGTTGCTTAGGGTTCTGACAAAAAAAGGGCCGCTTGCGAATTCAAGCGGCCCTCGTCGGACATCCTAGTTTTACCGATTGCTAGAAGCGATAGTTAAAGCGCATGCCAATAGTTCGTGGCGTCAACACATTGCTTAAGAAACTACGAACATTCGCCCCCGAGACATTTTGGTTTGATAGTCGAGTGCTTTGAACACCAGTCTCAGCAAACTCGTCGAATAGATTATTAATGTAAAGGGTAACGGAGTATTGCTCGGTTTCATAAACGGCTGATGTATTAGCCACACCAAAACTGTCTAGTGTTAAGCCATTGACTCGACCGCCTGGACGCGACAAAACATCGCTTTGCCATGAGTAGCTTGAGTTGAGGTGAATTTCTCGCCCGTTTGCTAATGGAATGTCGTAGCTGGCGAAAAATGAGAATTGAGTTTCAGGCGAGCCTGGTAATCGATCGCCATCGAGACCATCTTCAAACGCTGAGCTAAAACCGGGAGGGGTGATGGTTCTATTCAGCGATGGGACCAGCGCTGATAACTCACTCTTGGTGTAGCTGAAGCTACCGCGTAGGCGAAGTTGATCAGTCGCTAGCCAATCGCCACTAAGCTCAATGCCACTTGATTCTGCGCCGTTAGCATTAATGGTAATCGGTGTCGACGCATTAACCGTCGCCGATGACAGTTGTGGGTCCTGCCAGTCGACGTAGAATAATGCACCATTAACGGTCACTCTACCATCGGCCCATTGAGTTTTTGCACCGAGCTCGAAGTTGCGAGTTTGATCTGCACCAAAAGCGCGCTCGTCAAATTCGGCGAAGTCATTTGGGCCAGGGCCAAATTGTTGGCCAGGTGCTAAGTTACAGGCGCCTTGCTGGGCATTAGGATCAAAGGCAGCGCAGGCACCACCGCCGTTGCCGCCGCCAATACGAAAGCCTTCGCTAATAGTAGCGTACACCATGACATCATCTGACACTTCATATGAGGTGTTGAATTTGAACAAAGTACCGTTATCTGCCTGACGCAATTCAGGGTCAAATGCGCGACTGGCAATTTGATCCAAATTGGAGGCTACAAAGTCTGGATCGAAAAGTGGGAAGTCAACCGTGCTTTGCAATTCAATTTCGTAGTCATAAAAGCGGCCACCGAGGGTGACTTGCCATTGGTCGGTGATTTGATAGCCTATTTCACCGAACACCGCTGACTCTACCGTCTCGCTAGAACCTGCAGCGAAATACTCAAGGTCATCTGGTCGGTCGAAACCAGCAAACTGGGCATAACCCGGTGTGAATTCAGCCGAGATATCAACCGATTCAAACTTATTGTAGAAAGCGCCTACGATCCAATTCAACTTGCTGTCGCTAGCAGAGACTAAACGAATTTCTTGATTAAAAAAGTCTTGCTCTATTTCTTCACGGGTGAAAGCAGTAAAGGTTGGAAAGGTCTCGTACGAGTACTCTAAGCCAATCAGTAAATCAGTTTGATCACGTTGCCCCACTTCTTCATAGCTAGCAATGCCGGTTGCTGAGGTCAGTTCTGCGAAGCCTAAGTCGGCTGTGATTTCGGGCGCGAGCAGACGGTTCTCTTCCTCGTTTGGCTCCAGAACACGGCTTGGTGACGCGAAGCGTGGAGTGGCAAAACCACCGCGAGCTCCAGATACACTTCGGCCAGCGTTATCCTCATCTTGAAAGAAATAGGTAAGCGTTGTATCAAATCTGTCGCTTGGTTGCCAGCGCACAGCGAGGCGACCGGAGGTTATTTCTTGACTATTGGCATCGCTCGACGGGTTGAAGTTTGCAGCCGATGCGGCGGCGTCATTTCGATCGGTGTCTGGCTCAGAAACACCTGGAGTTCGGACCACAAATGGATAATCGATAAAGCCTTTGTCGTCCAATTTATCAACCGAGCCTCGAACCGAAAGCGTGTCTGAGAGAGGTTGGTTAAAGGTGAGGCCAAAGTCGGTGCTTAGACTGTCGCCTTGCTTGATGTCGTATACGTCACCGCGAACTTCGAATAGTGCTTCTTCGGTGTTAGGTTTGTTCGGAATGTAGCGAATTGCACCACCCAATGTGCCAGCACCGTAAAGTGTTCCTTGTGGCCCGAGTAATACCTCAACGCGCTGTAGATCATTTAGCTTTAAGTCGATTGGCAACGGGATCTCACCGAGATAAGTAGCCACCGTGTCGCCGACACCATTGCCATCGCCTTGGCCTAATGGCTCTGCATTTAGCCCGCGAATAATAATCACGTTACCGTTGCGGCCGCCCTGATCAACGGCATTGATGCCTGGCACGAACGCGAGCAACTCTGAAATCTCGCCAAAGCCCTGTTGTTCTATGCGTCGGCCATCCAAAGCGGCGATGTTAATCGGAACATCTTGAACCGTAGCAGCGCGCCTAGTCGCGGTAACGATAATTTCTTCAATGCCGTATTCTTGCGCGAATGAAGGGCCAATAAATCCGGCACTCACTAGTGGCAATGCTAATGCTCGCGTTATCGCGCGAGCTGATGCTTTAAGTTTAAAACTCTTCTTTGTGTATTTCATGCTAATGTCTCTCAAGTTGATAACACATTGGGGCGTATATGATGCGCCCGAAATGAGCTAGTTAATGGTCGGCTACCAAGACATAGTTGTTGGTCCGTCATCCAGAGATACCTAATAACGTACGTTCTTAATGAAAACGTTTTATATATTAGGCATTATATATATAGCGTTTGTAGCCGATGCGTGTCAATACGCATAGTGGAGAGTTGGTGCACTATGTTGGTGCAAAGTCATCGGCTAATTATGCTCAGTATCGAGCCTACACAGATGGTAAAGAGACAGTGCAGAAACAAACGTCATCGTCGCTACGGCTAATTTCTGGTTTGCGAAAAATAGCCAGCAAACAATTTGAGCAAGTTCATGCTCAGGCAATCGAGATGATCCAAGCTAACGTCAACGACCCCGTTGCCTATTGTTTGTTGGCGACTATTGCCGCTGAATACGGTAACCATGCTAAGGCGGTCGAGTTGTTTGAGCGCGCGGCAGAAATTGAACCACAGAACGCGTATTTTCAGGCCTACTTGGGCCAAGCATTAACCACTATTGGCAGTCAGCGTGAGGCCAAATCGACGGCAGATAAAGCCGCATTATTGATCAACAGCGATGCTTATCTGGCCGACACAATCGGTGTAATTTATAGTCGCACAGGTTTTCACGAAGATGCGATTCCTTTTTTTGAGAAGGCCGTCAAGCTAAACCCTAAGCCAGCAAACTTTCACTATAACTTGGGCGCGTCGCAGCAGTTTTTGGGGCATTTTGAACGAGCTGAAAAGGCTTATTTCGAAACTCTTAGTAGAGACTCAAGAGCCTATCGTGCATGGTCATCTATTGTTGGCTTAAAGCGACAAACGCCAGATCAAAACTATTTACCTGAATTGATTTCTTTATTCGAATCGCTGCCAAACGATGAAGATGCAAGTTTGCACCTAGGCCATGCAATTGCCAAAACCATGGAAGATCTGGGGCGCTACGAGGACAGCTTTCTATGGCTACAAAAAGCTAAGCGTTTGAAGTTGAAGAGTACAAATTCTACGACTTTTTCCTATGATCGTTTGTTTGAGGCGGCTAAGTCTGCTGCCACTGGTGCTATGATTGCCACTGACATTGATAGCGAACGCGCACCGATCTTCATTATTGGTTTGCCCAGAACGGGTACCACATTAGTGGACCGTATTATATCCAGCCACAGTGATGTTACCGCTGCTGGCGAGTTAAATGTTTTCCCGAGCTTGATCAAGAAAATGGCTAAAACCGCTTCAAATATGGTGATGGACGCTGATACATTTATCGCATCTAACACTTTCTCGCATGAAGCCTTGGCGCGAATCGGGCGGGACTACATTGAAGCAGCGACTGAACTAAGTCGAGGGACTGAACGCTTCACAGATAAAATGCCGCTTAACTTTTTTTATGCTGGTTTGATTCTTAAAGCGTTGCCTAACTCTCGAATCATTGCTTTGAGGCGCGGAGCGATGGACAGCTGTCTGAGCAACTATCGACAGCTGTTGACGGTTCAGCATTCTTATTATCACTACACTTATGACTTGGGTGAGATCGCCAAATTCTATCGCCAGTTTGACCAACTAATGTCACACTGGCGGGTGTATTTACCTGCAAACCGGTTTATCGAAGTGACTTACGAAGACATCGTGCATGATCAAGAAAGCCAAACTCGGCGATTACTTGAATTTTGTGGCCTTGAGTGGCAACAGTCGTGCATGCGCTTTCACGAGAATAAAGCACCTGTCTCGACCGCTAGCTCGGTACAGGTTCGCCAACCGCTCTATTCAGGTTCAATAGGGCGCTGGCAGCGCTATGGAGATAAACTCGATGGTCTAAAGCAAACTTTAGGCGAACTGGCCAATTAATCGTCTGCGAAGATTTTCTTTTTCGCTGCGATTACTTCGTCAGCTTTAGTAGCCGCGCATCGGCGCCGTCTTCCAATATCCAGAGCGCGCCATCTGGGCCCTGCTCAATTTCACGAATTCGGGCGCCCATATCGAAGCGCTCAACCTCTTTGGCGTCATCGCCATCAATGACAACACGAATGATGGCCTTCGGTTTAAGGCCTGCGATTAAAAATGAATTACGCCAATCTGTAAACATTTCCCCTGAATAGAAAATTAACTCTGCAGGGGCAATGGTCGGTTTCCACCAAACCTTGGGTGCTTCGAATTCAGACCGTGTATCGTGATTGGGGATTTTTTTACCGCTGTAATGATCACCATTTGAGACGATTGGGTAGCCGTAATTTTTAGCTCGTTTTACTAAATTCAATTCATCACCGTGTAGCGGCCCCATCTCGGCATTCCATAAGCGACCTTGATGGTCAAACGCTAGGCCCAGCGGATTGCGGTGACCGCTTGACCAAATCTCAGCGCTAACGCCACCTTGTTCTACGAAAGGATTATCGTCCGGAACGGTGCCATCATCATGTAGTCGAATAATTTTACCAAGGTTAGCCATTATGTCTTGAGCAGGGTCGAATTTCTGGCGTTCACCTGAAGAAATAAATAGGTAGCCGTCAGTGTCAAAGGCTAGGCGGTGGCCATAGTGACCTTTACCAGTGACTTTCGGGGTTTGTCGCCAGATCACCTCAAGGTTTTCCAGCGAACCTTGTTGTTGATCGAAACTAAGCGTTGCTCGTGCGACTACGGCTCCATATTTACCAGCGTCACCGGATTCAGCATAGCTTATATATATCAAGCCGTTGCTCGAATAAGCAGGGTGCAGAACAATATCGCCCAAACCTCCTTGGCCTCCGTAGGCAACCTCTGGTAAGCCAGAAATGGGCTCTGAAATCTCCCCATTTTGAGAGACTAATAAAAGCCGCCCGGCTTTCTCGGTAACCAGTAACTGCCCGTCAGGCAAAAAGGTCATCGCCCATGGCTCATCAAATTCGGCTACCGGAGTGACGGTGAAAGGG
>JAESTB010000343.1 GCA_016763815.1 Arenicella sp. | reverse complement strand
TTACTTGGTCCATAGTATCTCGCCATTTCAGCTGCGCTGAAATTAAGTAAACAGGCGTACACTAAAAACTTTAAACTCGACATGTCAACAGCTGTACACTTATTATTTTTATCGTTATTTAGTCTGACTAAACCCTACAATTAGACTCTACTCACATTTATTAGGTGCGCTCACTAACTAATTCGATATAATGTGAACACTTGTACATAAAATCGGTAATCATTATGCGTATTCAGAAGAAACATCGTCGCAAAGACAATAAGACAATCGATACCCGGCAGGCACTATTCGATGCAGTTCTTGAACTAATGAACCGAGATAAAAGTTTCGAAGCCATTAGTTTGCGCGAAGTGACACGCGAGGTTGGCATCAATCCGTCGGCATTTTATCGGCACTTCCCGGATATGAATACGCTAGGGCTGGAACTGGTTAGTCTCTCATTTAAGACGCTGCGACAACTTCTCAAGGACGTGCGCGCCAATCCGGTTCAAGGCTCTGACGTGATTCGAAAATCAGTCGAGACTTTCGTTACTTATGTTCTGGCACATTCGCGCCATTATCATTTTGTTATTCGTGCCCGCCTAGGTGGGGTCGCTACCATTCGCGCGGCAATTGACTCTGAACTTAGGCTGCTTGTCAGTGAGTTGTCTACCGACCTTGCGCGGCAACTGAATACCGATACATGGTCAACCGATGAATTGAAGATGCTTGCGGAGCTAATGATCGGCTCGATGACCCGCATAGTTGAGCAGCTATTGATCGACAACCGCTACGATCAAAATATTGTTGAGCTGATTGACCTCGGCGAAAAACAATTACGCCTAATTCTCCTTGGTGCGGCTCAGTGGCGCACTCACTCGTAGCAAAATCGACAAGTGCCATTACCTCACAGGGTTGACCTATTCGCTAGGGGAATGTGAGATGAGAGTGCCAGTCAGTGGCACATCACTCTAATAACGTATGTTAAGAACCCGCCAAGCTAGCAACGAACCAAAAAACTAGCAGCCCCTTGCCGGGTATCTCAAGCCTATCAACTGATTCAGTTAAAGCCGATAAGTTTTTAGACTCAGTCTTGCACCGATATTCTCGGCGCCTGGCCCTCAGCCCTCGTGAACATACGACTATCTTAAGCCAGCGATAACCTTTAGCTACCGCAGCCAATCAATCTCCATCGCTAAATTGCCTTCCGACCCAAAGGAAATAGATTGTCGGTATCACGATTAGGCTCAGAATCAGCGTTGAGAACATACCGCCGATCATCGGCAGCGCGATCCTACGCATAATATCCGCGCCCGGACCATCACTTAAGAACACCGGTGCCAGCCCAATCAGAATGGTGAATACCGTCATGAGCTTTGGGCGAACCCGCATTACCGCTCCATGACTGATAGCGCTGCGCAACTGATCTTTGTTCTGTGGCATAACCTCTCTAACTTGGGCATCAATATACAACAGCATGATAATAGTGGTTTCCACAGCAATACCGCCGAGCGCGATGAAACCCACAGCCACAGCAACCGAATAATTGTAGCCTGCCAACCAAACGGCCCACAGCCCTCCGATCAGGCCAAATGGCAACGACAGCATAACGATGGTAATTCGATCTATTCTGCCAAAGTGCAGCATCAGCAAAATCAAGATCAGTATGATTACGCTCGGAATGGCGACCTTAAGCCGTTCAGAGGCTCGTTCCATCTGTTCATATTGACCCGCGAATTCAACCGCATAACCCGCGGGCAAGTCGATCGACTCGGCAACCAAATCTCGAGCTTCTTTGACATAACCGCCGAGATCACGCCCGCTAATATCGACAACCACCCAACCGGTTAAGCGTGCATTTTCAGAGCGAATCATCGGCGGTCCTTGACTGTATTCTATACTGGCCAGCTCTCCGAGTGGTATGTGCGCACCTGAGGGCGTGGGTACCAAGATTCGATACAGGTCATCGGGCGTCTCACGAAACGGACGGTCATAACGTAAGATAATATTGTATCGTTCCCGCCCTTCGACCGATTGTGACAACTTCATGCCGCCGAGCGCCGTTTTAATTACCGTCTGAAACACGCTCATGTCAATATTGCGTCTCGCCAACTCAGAGCGATCAGGTTTTATTTCTAGGTATTTTCCGCCGAGCACACGATCAGCAAATGCCGACCGAGTGCCTGGTACATCGGTAACCAATTGCTCTATCTGACGAGAAATACGCTCAATTTTAACCAAATCATCGCCCGTTACCTTGATCCCTATTGGTGTTCTAATACCGGTTGACACCATGTCCATACGAATCTTGATGGGATAACCCCAAGAATTTACCAGTCCAGGCATTTGCAACCGTTCATTTAGTCGAGTGACAATATCATTGACCGTCACACCGGCGGCCCATGTTTCTTGAGGTTTGAGTTTGATCCAGGTTTCAATCATGGTGAGAGGCGCGGGGTCGGTGGCGGTATCAGCCCTACCGGCCTTGCCGAAGGCCCGCTCGACTTCAGGCACCGACATAATGACTTTATTAGTTTGGCTTAGCAGTTCGCGCATTTTAGTCGACGACGCACTCGGCAACGTGACCGGCATGTAAAGTAGTTCGCCCTCGTAAAGCGCCGGCATAAATTCGGAGCCTAAATATTTAATCGGAATAGCAACGCTAACGGTCAGTAGCACCGCAACCGTCACGGTATGCCACTTAAAACGTAGCGCGGTAGACAGAATCGGTTGGTAAAGCCTTACAAACAGTCGGTTTATCGGATTAGCTTCTTCAGGGCGAAAGTTACCTCGCATCAAATAAAGCATGAGCACTGGCACCAATGTAATAGACAGAATCGCGGCAAAGGCCATCGCATAAGTCTTAGTGAACGCCAGCGGGCTGAAAAGGCGATAGCTTTCGCCGGTTAAAGCAAACACGGGTAAGAAGGAAACCGTTATTATTAACAGCGAAAAAAAGATACCCGGGCCAACCTCCTGTGCCGATTGCAATATCGCTTGATACCTGACATCCTTGTGCGGATCGGAGCCTAAATCTGCCAGTCGCCGACTGGCATTCTCGACTAGCACTATGGACGCGTCGACCATCGCCCCGATCGCGATAGCAATACCGGCGAGGCTCATAATATTTGCTGTTACGCCTTGATAGCGCATTACAAGAAAGGCACCTAACACGCCAAGTGGTAAAGTGATTAATGCCACCAGAGACGAGCGCACATGTAGTAAAAATATTAGAATAACCAGCGCAACGACCAGACTCTCCTCAAGCAGCTTTTCTTTGAGATAAGCCACTGCGCCCTCAATCAACGGCGCGCGATCATAGACCGTAACTATTTCGACCCCCGCAGGCAGACCTTTTTGTAGTTCAGCCAGCTTTGACTTAATTCGACCAATGACGTCAAGCGCATTCTCACCATCGCGCATGATGACAATACCCGCGACGGTTTCGCCTTCACCATTAAGCTCGACTAATCCGCGTCTCAGTGCTGGGCCTTCGACAATGCGAGCCACTGAAGACAACAACACCGGCGTACCGTCGCTGGCATAGAGAACGACCTTTTGCAGGTCGAGGATTTCATCAACATAGCCGGAAGAACGAATAACGTATTCTGTTTCACCTTGCTCCAAGACACGACCACCAACCTCGCTGGACGCGGCGGTTACAGCCTCAGATACTCGGCGTAAAGGAATATTGAAGGATCGCAGCAGATTGGGATCAACCAAGACTTGGTACTCGCGCACAAAGCCGCCGACGGAGGCCACTTCGGACACACCTTTAACACTCAACAGCTCTAGCTTCAAAAACCAGTCTTGCAGTGAGCGCAATTGTGCTAGATCGGTTTGCCAGTTTTATCGACTAAGGCGTATTGATAAACCCAACCTACTCCAGTGGCATCCGGACCGAGCTTAGGCACCGCTCCATCGGGTAATTGCGAGCATAAGCCCGACAGCGCTTCAAGCACTCTTGATCGCGCCCAATAGAGATCAACGTCATCCTCAAATATGACATAAACAAAGCTGGTGCCGAACATCGAGAGACCACGGACATCCTTTGTTTTTGGCAGACCCAGTAAACTTGTTGATAGTGGATAAGTAACCAGGTCTTCAACAATTTGCGGGCTCTGGCCAGGCACATCGGTACGCACAATCACTTGTGTGTCGGTCAGGTCTGGCACCGCATCCAGCGGTGTATTTTGTACCGCCATCCAACCCGATACGCCCAGCGCCACAGATAGAATTAAGACAATAAATTGATTACTCAGCGACCATGCAATCACCTTAGAAATTGATGAGAGCGACGGGTCTTTGCCGGCAATGGCATCAAAATTTTTGCTGTCGTGCGAATCTTTATGAGAGTAGTTATCGGTCATAGCGCAGCCCTACCGATGGCCAGCATGTGAATCGGCCATTGGCTCAACATCAGTCATTCGCTGGATATTTTCCGGACTATCGAATTCTGAGCTATCGAGTTTCGAACTATCGGGCCCTAAAGCGTCGATTGCATGTCGCCACGATATCGCTTCCGACTCACCGCCGCCGTAAGGGTTCTCAACAACCCCGCCTTTTTGTAGCCACAGCTGGCCATCGGCGAGGTCGCGATAAAGCGTCAAGCCTAAGTCTGAGTAATGTTGTGGTGCGCCCTCGAGGATCCAGGGTTTGATCGCCTGCATCAGTCTCGCTAGCTCGGCCGCGAGTGCTTGGCCTGCTAAACTTGTCTGGGCAGATACTAACGCTAGCCTGCTCTGATACAGAATCGGCAGCAACTCTGACCCTTTATAGCGCACAGCAAGTATGTCTACTAATGCGATTGCCGGGTCAACGAAGCTTGGATTAATCGCTTCATCGTCAATTAGAGCCG
>JAESTB010000342.1 GCA_016763815.1 Arenicella sp. | reverse complement strand
TTCAGCACCATCTTCAGCTCCAACTTCAGCACCATCTTCAGCTCCAACAACATTCGCACCATCTTCAGCTCCAACAACATTCTCACCGACTTCAGCTCCAACAACATTCTCACCGACTTCAGCTCCAACAACACTTTCACCAACTTCAGCACCAACGACTACAGCCCCAACTTCGCCTCCAGGCACGGGCGGTTTGTCACCAAATGGGATGATTAATGTTAATGTCTGTATTACAGGCAATATCGCACAGGTGACGCTTGAAGGTCTAGCAACTCAAAGCGCAAGCTGGAATGGAACAAGTTTTCCTGCTGTTGTATTTGCTGCGTTCAATACGGCCAGCAATTCGTACCCAGCTTATACCGTATCTGGTCAGACCGTTGGCAGCAATTTACAAGTAACCGTAGCCAGTGGAAGCTTCCAAAGCATGTTTAATCTCGCCTCTGGTGGACCTGGATGTACTGTATAAAACCCTCAGGAATTCTCCATCTCCTTCATAGACTCAACAAGCTCTGGGATACAGTAATTTTTCGGGCAGAAATGCACAAATAGATTAGCGAAACTTTCGCCCTGTAATGGATCAGGGCGTCCGTGGCTAAGCCTTGAGCTTTCATATAAAACCATCTCTCCGGGCTTTAACACGACGGAGTGACGGCGAAACATGTTGTCATCAATGATTAACGGCCAATCCTGATCAACGTCTTGCGCAATATTTAAAATAGCACTAATGATGTGAGACCGTCCCGTATCTGTATGCATTCGCAATGACGCGCCGCGATGATAAACACGAACGCCGTAAAGAGAAGTAAAGTCTAGCTCCTGCTGGCTCCACTCCTCACAAATCGGTAACAACTCACTAATAACGGCTTGTTGCAGATTGTCTGGGAGTGTAATAAGTGAGCTTGGATTGATCCCTGCATTATTCTGTAAATAGCCACCATCAACAAATTCATCTCGAAGGTCATTCGATGACGATTTTTGATAAAACTCTAACAAGGCTTGAAATAATGGCTCGGACATTGTTTTTGATTGAATTCCAGACTCGGTGAAATTAGGCACCAATTCATAAGGCTCACGTGTATACATCCCACCCTGACCAAAAGTACGATACCAAAGTGTCAATGCTATTTTTTGGCCTTGCTCAACTGGGCAAGCTTGATGTAATGCCTGGTGATTAACGCTCCCATCGTCTTTAAGGTTATTCCAAAACACCATTTTCCCTGGCTCTGGATGCACTGTTACTCCAGCACGCTCAAACACAGTGTCGCCTCCTGCTTCAACCTTATTCAAATAGATAATAACCGACCAAGTACGTTGGCCGCCCATTGCGGCACTCGCTTGGGATTCAAACTCGGGCGTTCCTGGCTCAAACCAATCTTGATGAGCCTTATACTCCTCACCAGGGCCATAAACATGCCCCTGAATAGCTTCTGCATAACTATGGTTGATACCAATTAAACGAGAGACTCGCTCCGATATGCTGACGGCTAAACTATGCTGCGAGTTGTTCGAATCAAAAAAACAAGTGCTACTGGTTCGCCCACCGTTTAAACCATCACTTGCAACGGTGGTTGAAGGCTGCAAATTAGCGAAAACCATCTCACTAAGTTGCTGACATTCTTGCTGATTTAGAACCTTATCTACCGAATAAATTTCAAGCTCCTCGCTTTTAATTCGGCATGCAACTGCGTTTGCTCGATATTCAAACTCATTCTGGTTAGTTGTTTCGCCCACAACGATTTCATCTAACGGCACAGAAGGCTCGTAGTTAAGCTCAACCTTAACCACATTCCAAGCAAAGCCGCGTTCGATCAATTGCTTGAAAATATCATCCTTTGAACAGCCACGACCGACGTTGTGCCATATCCAAATTTTCCAATCGTCACTAATTTCGCCACCTACGATTGGAGTCTGCGCAGAAGGTATTTGGATTGTCTGATTCGACGAGAACGTTACTTGCTCTGACTCAACGGCTTGACTAGCCACATTAATGTCATTAGCAGCATCATTGAGAATCGCTAGCTGACTGAAAAAAGCACCGCTCAATGTCGGCGATGTTTCAATTGCGACAAGTTGTGACTGCTTGAAAAGTAGTGACTCTTGGCCTTCTTCTCCAAGGTTTAATAAAATAACATCATCAGGTGTCACCAACTTGTTTCTTAAGCCTTGAAACAAGCTCAGCAATACGGGTGTGCTTTCTGCGCAACTAAGCATGATTGGCTCTTTATGAGCTAAATGTAGTGTGACATCAACCATGACGTCAGCATCAGCCAACGGTAAATGTTGCTCAAACGAGCTATCTGTAAACTCAACGATATTAGCAATAGGCGGAACACCGTTAGCCGCATCAGCAGCAATTGATTTGTTAATACAATCAATACCTGAAAAATGCTTATAGTCTTCTAGACTACGTTCATTGCCTAATCCGAAACGCCCTAATTCCGTATCAGAGTCGCCATTCAACAGCAGCCCTAAACGACTAATCGCCTGCTTATGCCTGAACTTGGACTTGTCGTCGCTATTATCATCCCAATACTTACGATTTGCAGAAGGATGCAATCGATGCCAACAAACAATTTGGCTTGGATCAAATAAATCATAGCCATGGGTATACGATCTGATTGCCAAGGCAAATTCTTCGCCTGTATAAAAATGCTTCGGATCTTGCCTCACCACTTCATTCCATTCGCCGGTGGTGAATACAAAGGCACCCGATAACACTCTGGTATAACGTGGGAAAATATTATTCTCAGAAATTAACTTCTGAGGATGATTCAGCCATCCTTCATCAGCCCAAGATTCGGCCATCGCTGTATTAACCTGAGATAAGTCATCGAGATGCCTAAACTCTTTAGTTCCTTGCTCTATCGAATACAGTGGCGGAAATTGGGTGATTAATGGCTTTTTAGACGGTAATGATTGCAACATCTCAATTAAGATTGAATCCCAAGATTCAATCATTTGTGTATGAGCATCTATTTGTAAGGTATAGGTTTCATCATCATAAAGCTGCTGTGCAATGTTTCTCGCCCAACAGCCACCTTGGGATTGTTTATGATCGTACACAACATATCTAAAACGTGTGTCTTGCGAAAATTGGTCAAGGCAAGTTTCACTTGTTAATTCGTCTGTATTATCGAATTGATGACAAATACCGAACCGAAGGTTTTCAGGGTGGCGTGCTTTCTGCAAACAACTTTGAATGGTATCGATCAGCTCTGGTTCACAGTAAGATGCAAGAGCAATAAATATGGTGTCCGAATTATGCTCAGCTTCAAAAAATTTTAGTCGCGCAAATTCATCTACTAATGCTACAAGGTCTCGACAGTACGGCAACTTGGCCGACTCAGCATAAGGCACTCTTTCCCACGGGTCGTAATTTTGTTTAGACCATAGATGACTACCATCTTCTTTTTCAACTACCTGACAATAATGAATAATGGGAGCGCCCGCTACTTGCTCATCAGGCCAAGGCATAAAAGCAGTGGTTGTACCCAGCTCAAACGTCAAACCTTGTTCTTTCGCAGCCGCTAAAAAAGCAAACATGTCACTTTCTTGGCCTTTTAGTTGTTCACGAACTAAAACGGTTAATTCAATCCAACGAGGCAATAGCTCGCGCAAATCATCGGCATCGATCAATGCTGGCCAAGTCACGTGTTGTAAGGTATCGAGATCAACCTCAGTTGAATGTTCCAACGCAGTTCTAAAGTCACCGCCCAGACCATAATCAAGCCAATGTTGTCCTAATGGTTGGCCTTTTGGGACTGTTGTCTTAACCGGTGACCTAAAAATCACATCGGCATCGACAATCAAAATGGTACCTTGAACGTCTTCTTGCTCAAGCCACTGCTTCAGAGAGTACAAGCGATTATAACAAACATACACATCACCACTCTCTGGGTGTACGTTTGTGGGCCGAGTACGAAAAACGTCAGCATGTTTATGAACCGGCAGGTCTACATCATCTTCGCAAGCAACAAGGCGAACCAGTTTGCCGGGTTGATGAATCCGGCTCCATGAGTATTCAAGCAACTCAAACTGCCAATCGATGTAATCGTTAATATCGGTACAAACAACGGTATAAATCATATTTTAGGACTGTCAATTTGTCATTTCTATAAGACTCAACGAATGAATATTAAATTCAAGCATTCATGCCTTTAACATTGCTGTTAATAATAGCATTAAGCCATCATCAAACTAGTAAAATGATGATCATACCAATCAATTTTCTGCGCCTTTGCTTACGCCAGAGCCTTTAAGCTCGAAACGCAACAACTAGTACGCCGTCCAGCATTGTTCCTTACCAAAATAATGCCGCTGAGGGCTACATCTAAAGAAACAAAGCACGGCTCGATTATCCGCAGAGTCCTGCAAACAATTTATACATCGGCCTTAAAAAGGTCAGGCCTAAGGAGCCTCGTTCACATCTTCTGAAACACCAATCCGGCGCGTAGAAAATGCCCGCTGCCAGCCGCCTGACGTGCAAAGCGGGTTAGCTGATGGTCTAATTGA
>JAESTB010000341.1 GCA_016763815.1 Arenicella sp. | reverse complement strand
AGGTATGGTGAGATCGACTTATGGCGCCATGCTAAGAAATGTAGCGAGAAGTTCGCTGAGGCTATCAGCATGAAAAGCATAGCCACTGTTTCGATGGCCGCACTGTCAAAGTAGCCGAGACTCGCATCGTGGGTTGAAAATCCGCCAATTGCCACTGTTGAAAAGGCGTGGCAAATGGCGTCGAATAGGCTCATGCCGGCGGCCCAATAGGCTAGCATGCACATTATCGTTATGCCTAAGTAGATGTACCAAAGCGCCTTTGCACTTTCGGTTATTCTCGGTGTTAGCTTATTGTCCTTCATCGGCCCAGGCGTTTCCGCGCGATACAGTTGCATGCCGCCAATACCGAGCATCGGCATGATCGCAACCGCCAACACCACGATTCCCATCCCACCTAGCCATTGCAACTGTTGGCGATAATAAAGCGTTGATTGCGGAAGCGTATCAAGGTTGGTTAGAATCGTGCCGCCAGTGGTGGTGAGGCCTGACATTGATTCAAAAAATGCATCGGTCACGGTTAAGGAATGGTGACTCGAAAATAGAAATGGTAGTGCGCCAAAGGTCGCTAGCACAGTCCAAAAAAGAACCACCACTAAGAAACCATCGCGGTATCGCA
This sequence comes from Arenicella sp., assembly GCA_016763815.1. Taxonomy (GTDB): domain Bacteria; phylum Pseudomonadota; class Gammaproteobacteria; order Arenicellales; family Arenicellaceae; genus Arenicella. The sequence goes on along the minus strand of JAESTB010000341.1, from coordinate 23,354 downwards.
AATCACGCTTGCTGTGCCTAACGGGTGCCCACATCATCAAGCCGGTGAGCAGAGTTACCGAAAATGACACCATAAATGGAAAGCTATTGCCGTCGCGATAAATCAGCGATACCAATAGCGGTGTTAGGTGCGTAACGCTGAATATAATCAGCAGTACCCCTAGAATTTTTAGGACTGTTTGATACTGCATTTTTCGGCCCTTGTGATCCTTGTCTTAGTGCTAGATAAATGTTGCCGAGACTTGGAACAATGCCTCGACATCGGCGATGCACGACTTATCATCCATAAAGATAATGACGTGATCTTCGGGTTCGATGATGGTGTTTTTATCAGGAATAATAACTTGTTTATCGCGTACAATTGCGCCAACACCGGTGCCTTCTGGAAATGGGATTTGTCGAACCCCCTTACCAATTACTTTTGATGAGCTGGCATCGCCATGGGCAATCGCTTCAATGGCTTCGGCGCGACCACGCCTTAGAGAATGGACGGCGACTACGTCACCTCGGCGAATATGCGCCAGTACGCTACCGATAGTCGCAATTCGAGGAGAGATTATCACGTCGATATCTTTATGTTGTAAATGCTCTACGTAGGCCGGTTTATTGACCAATGCCATAACGCGCTTTGCGCCTAACTGCTTGGCCAAGTTAGCCGACAAAATGTTGATTTCATCTTTTTCGGTAACCGCACAAAACACGTCTGCGGCTTCAATGTTTTCTTGCAGCAGCAGGCTTGCGTCGGCCGCATCGCCATTTAGCACGATGGTGTTGCCAATTGATTCTGCAATTTTCTCGGCTCTTGACGCTTTAACTTCAATCAACTTGACGCTATAACCCTTACGTTCTAATTCGCGTGCTAGATTTAAGCCTATGTTGCCGCCGCCAGCAATAAAAATACGTTTGGTTTTATCACTCAGCCCCCGCATTTCCCGCATAACTTTGCGGATGTGTTCACGAGCGGCAACGAAAAACACTTCGTCCTCTTCTTTAATAACAGTTTCAGACTTAGGCGTAATAACTTCACCGTCGCGGTAAATAGCCGCAACGCGTGTTTCGACGCCGGGCATATGCTCCTTCAGTTCTTCGAGCGGACAGTTTATTAATGCTCCCCCAGCAACGGCTTTGACACCGACTAGTTGAACTAATCCATCGGCAAAATCGAGTACTTGCAAAGCTCCGGGGAATTCGATTAAGCGAGTGATGTGGTCGCGAACTATTTTTTCAGGAGATATAACAACGTCGACATGAAAACCTGATTCGTTGGTGAACAACTCAGGATTGTTTAAATACTCGTTCGAGCGCAAGCGTGCGATCTTCGTTGGGGTGGCGAAAAAAGCTTCAGCGATTTGGCATGCGACTAAGTTAACTTGGTCGTTATTGGTAACGGCAAGAATTAGAGAAGCGTCTTCTGCGCCTGCAGTTCGTAACACCGAAGGGTGTGCCGCACTGCCGATGACAGTGCGAATATCGAGGCGATTCTGTAGCGCCTGCAAGATATCACTATCGACGTCGACAACAGTTACATCGTTCTCTTCACCAACTAGTACCTCAGCGATTGATACACCGACTTGGCTGGCACCTAAGATAAGAATTTTCATTATGCGTCTACTTTAACCCTGACTAAGACGCTATTTAGCGTCGCGAGCATTGATGTCGAGATTCTTGAGTTTTCGATATAAATGGGTTCGTTCGAGCCCGACTCTTTTAGCCAGCTGGGTCACATTACCCTCGACCATTGCGAGGTGATGGGTTAGGTAGGCGCGTTCGAATTCTTCTTTTGCTTTGCGCATATCGCCGTCGAAGTAGTCGGGTAATTGAGCCGGTTTTTGGCGCATATCAAGGTCTCCACCGAGTGCTGATTTTACGCCGGCAAGGCCGATTACATCGCCATTATTCAATACTAATAATCGTTGAATTATGTTTTGCAGTTGGCGCACGTTTCCGGGCCATTTATATTCGATTAGTGCGTTCATTGCGTCGGTGGTTACGATTGGCACTTCTAACTGATTTTTGCTGGCGACATCTTCGATAAATAGCTCAATTAGCTCAGGTAAATCTTTGCTGCGTTGGCGAAGTGCGGGCACTTGGATTGGGATTACGTTTAGGCGGTAGTATAGGTCTTCGCTGAAGTTACCTTCGTTGACCGCCTTTTGCGGGTTACCGCTGGTAGTCACGATGACTCGAACGTCTAGTTCAATATACTCATTGCCACCGAGGCGCAAGAATTGACGCTCTTGCAGAGCACTCAAAAGCATATTTTGTGTTTCCATGTTAAGGCCGAGAACTTCATTAATGAATAAAGTACCACCCTTGGCTTGTTCAAACCTGCCGAGCACCACTTTGCCATCAGCTTCACTGCCGAACAATGCTTGCGCAACACCGTCGCTTGGCATAGCGGCTAAATTAAGTTCCACAAATGCGGCGTTCGAGCGTGGGCTGTTCTCGTGTACTTTTTGCGCCACCAAATGTTTGCCAGAACCCGACTCGCCAGTGATGAAGACCCAGCTGTCTGTTGGCCCTAACAATTGAATATGGCGTAGTAACTCGCGACTCGAATCACTATTGGAAATCATCGGCGAATTGTATTTTAGGCGCGACTTCAGTTGTTTGTTTTCCTCACGCAAAGAGGCGTTTTCTAAACCGCGCTCGACGCTGAGCAATAGCTTGCCGGTAGATAATGGCTTTTCCAGAAAATCGTAAGCACCTAACTTTACCGCTTCAACCGCGTTTTCTACCGTGCCGTGACCCGAGATCATCACTACTGGAGTGTCACCTAGTATTTGGTTTTCTACCCAGCCTTTAAGTACCGAAATACCATCTTCTTTGGGCATCCAAATGTCGAGTAACACTAGATTGGGCTGGTCCTCTCTGAAACGTATTCGTGCTTGGTCGGCGTTTTCGGCGACGCTAACGTTGTAGCCTTCGTCTTGCAGGATGTCATGTAGGATATTACGAATATCCGGTTCGTCATCGACCACTAATATATGCTGGCGGTCTGTATTCATCGAACTATTCATCGAACTATTCACTGAGTTAAAAAGAAGGTTGTTGGTTGAATTTAGACATTTATCGACGTGGCAAAGCGGTTAAACACAAAAGTTGTTAAGCATTCAGAGTGACAACTTTATTTTCCTGGCTAGCCATTAGTCAACTGGTTCTTTGCGCTGGGTCTATGTCGCTTGAATGTAAACTATTTTGGCGGCGATTGCCACGGTAGGTTTTCATTGCGTTTATTGGCAGCCTTAAGTGCATTGCTGTCCCACCGTTACTGCCTTCACGAGCCCAAACTGAACCGCTGTGTTCCTCGACGATTCGTTTCACAATCGCCAGACCTAAACCCGACCCTTTTGCCTTGGAGCTAACATACGGGTCGAATAACGATTCACGAATGTCTTCAGGAATGCCGGAGCCATTATCCTCGACTAACAAATCAATATAATTTCCGGTGACTTTTGCCGCCATTTGGGTCGAAATTGTGATCATTGGTTGCTCTGTATTTTCGAGTGCGTGGCTAGCGTTAATGACCAAGTTATTGAGTACCTGACGTAAGGCTGATGCGTTGGCTTTAATGTTTGGCACGTTGTCGTTAAGTTCGAGTTTTATCTCAACCTGGTGACGGTGTGAGCTATGCAATTCGACGACATCTCGCACTAACTGATTCAGGTCGAGCGTGGCTAATTTTGCTCTTACTGGTTGCGCATAGCTTGAGAATGCGTTGACCATTTCTTTCATTGACTCTACTTGCTGGACAATAGTGCGAGTGCTGCGCTCTAAGGTTTCTTGTAGTTCGCCGTCGACATGGTCATACAATTTGAGTTTTATACGTTCGGCCGAGAGTTGGATGGGCGTTAGCGGGTTTTTTATTTCATGTGCAAGCCGGCGAGCCACTTCGCCCCATGCGGCATCTCGTTGTGCTTGAATCAGGTTGGTAACGTCATCGAAAACGATCACGTAGTTCTCAATCGGTTTTATTGCTTGAGTGTTGGCCTCGAATAGGTCGTTATTTAGGCGTAATACGGTGCCACGAACTATTAACATTTGCCGGCCATGTGCACCCAGCAGGGTCAGCTCATCTTGCCAGTTATTTTGTTTCGACTTAATGCCGGCGTTAATGAGTTCAAAGAACTGTTTAGCATGGTGGTCTGGTTGACATAACGTGTCGGCGGTTTTACTTAAAAGTGTTTCTTGTTCTAAGCCCAATATCTCGCTTGCAGCGCTATTACAAATTTGTAATCGCGCCTCCCCGTCAAAGGAAAAAACGCCCGATGACAAGTTTGTCAGCACCGCCTCAAGATAACCTTTCTGCTGCTCAGTTTCAGTTTGGCTTGCTAAAGCAATTTGCTGGGCTTCACTGATTTTGCTACTCATATTATTGAAAGACTTGGTTAAAATGCCAAGTTCATCGGAGCTGGTAACAGGCAGATGAGAGCCGTAGTTACCCTCAGCGATCTTCTGAGTGCCCAACGCTAGATTCGAAATTGGGGCAACTAATCTACGCGACAAATACACCGCCGTTAGAATTGAAAATAGTAAACTGGCGAGCGAGATAAGGCTCAAGGTTACGATTAAGCTGAATTTTAACGGGCCGCGAGCGAACACCATTTGCGCGTATTGATTACTTGCCGTTTCTACGCTGCTGGCCAAGGTCGCATACCTCAGGGGCAGTAGTTTTATCGCCTGTAGACCATAAAACTCACGGCCCAGCTGGTTACCGGCTATCGGCACGACAACACGAAATTGCTGCATGGTCGGTGAAATCGGCTCAAGCAGTGTATAGGTTTGGTTTAATCTTAATTCAGAGAAGACCTCGTCGCCAGGCGTGTTGGGTAGAATATTGGTTTGATCGCTGCTTGAAAAAGCCAGCACTCGGCCGTCATCAGTATAAAGTGATAGCTCGGTAAAGCCGTTAATCGCGCGCAGTTCGCGAATCATACCCAACAGCTCATTGGCTGGTTTATTCTGGCTTTGCCGTATGTTAATAGCGATTCTTTCAACATCACTAATCACCTCTTCTTTAATGCCTTCAAGCGCTGATTGGCTTAATAATAAAGAGTCTTTAACGGTTTGCTCAATACGGACATCAAACCAACTGTCGACACCTTTATTGAGAAACTGTATAGAGAAAAAATAGATTAGTGAAAATGGGATCATCGTTAGAAAGAAGAAGATGACCACCATTTTGGCGGTTAATATTGAACCAATTTCGTTGCGTCTATATTGGCTTAGTAGCGTGTATCCATTACTGGCTAAAAAGAATATTAGTGTGGCAATACCAAGGCTGCCAATAATGGCGATCCAAAACTGTAATTCGCCTGAGGCGTCATCGCTCAACGACCTAACAATTAGATAGCTCAAGGCGAACAATAAACCAGTGCAAACGGTGATTACTGGCAGTGGCGATGATATTTTTTTTATAATTGATCTGATTGCCATGACGTCCAGCCAGAGTCGAGGTCCCAGTCGCTCGCAATAAATGCAGTCAATCGCATGGGGCCGGGGAGTTTAGTTTTGCTCAAGCGTAATCTCATTTTGTATTCAGATAATAAATGAAGTTGTTGTGCTTGGTGCTTAGCGATGTACTTAGAAAAAGTGCTCAGCGACGCTCGGCTAATGTAGGTCATGGTTTCGCGCGTCGAGCTGAAGATACGTGGTTCAACTTTGTTGCTTTCATACACCAAGTAGCGATTCGACAAGGTATGACGAGTTACTTCAAATTCGTGACCGGCGAGTTCGGTATGCCAATCAAAGAAGATAAAGCGCTTCGCGTGTGCGTATTGGCTTTCAAAAGTGAGTGTAACCCCGCTGTCGATAGCCGCTTGCACATCATCGGATAATTCGATTTTTAAACCGCGGCTGTCGTAACTAATGCTTTGCGCGTTAGCCGCGCCAATGCTGTGGATTTGTACTGCACTCAGTGCCAACAAAACGACTAGCATTCTGAATATAACAGCAGGGTGTCTAGTGGCCGTCAACATAATTTTAATCTTGCGTGCACAGGTTTATGTGGTTAAGCCGTTTACTGCTTTTGTAATAGGCAATAGTAAAAACCGTCCATATCATGCAGGCCTGGTAGTGTTTGTACTCCGTGGTTTAGCGTAAGCGCACTGGGGTGGGGTACATTGATCAGCATAGCACCGTTTGTTCGCGCTATAAACTTAGCGATCTGCTGCTGGTTTTCTCGAGGCAATACTGAGCATGTCATGTAGAGCATGATGCCGCCAGGTTTAAGGTGTAACCAAAGGTTATCAAGTAATCCTGCTTGGGTTTTTTCAAGTGCGTCTATATCGCTAGAGCGGCGATGATGTTTTATATCTGGGTGGCGACGAATCACTCCTAGGCCACTGCAAGGAGCATCGATTAAAATGCGATCATAGCCGCTTTTCGGTAGCGGCCAGCTTGGTGCTAAGCTAGCATCGGCGGTGAATATATCTGCACTCAACTCGAGACGATCAAGAGTTGAGTGAAGCTGTTGGCAACGACGTTCTGAAATATCCAGTGCATGTATGTCAATTTTATTGTCGCAGCGTTCAAGTATATGTGCGGTTTTTCCGCCCGGAGCGGCGCAAGCATCTAATACCGACATGCCGTTTTTCACATCAAGTAAATCGGCGCTAATTTGCGCAGCGGTATCTTGAACTGAACATGAGCCTTGCTCAAAGCCCGGCAGCGCGGTGACCGCACAAGGGGACTCTAAAAATACGCCATCAGGAGTGTTTTCATCCGCCTTTGCATCAATGCCGGCGCCAGCAAGAACGGAAAGGTATTCATCACGTGTATTTTGCCGACGATTGACTCTTAGGCACATTGGTGGGCGTTGGTTGTTGGCGGCAAGAATAAGGTTTAAGTGCTCTGGCCACGCTTTTCCAATAGCTTGGCTGATCCACTGTGGATGGCTTATTAGGTCGACATTCTCGGCGATCTCGCTTGGCGCGCGCAGATAATTGCGAAGGCAGCCATTGATGACATTTTTAGCCCATTGTTTATTGAGTTGCTTACAGGCTGAGACTGTCTCAGCAACCCCGGCATGTTCGGCTGTGTCAAGGTGGCGTAACTGATACAAACCCACTAATAGTACGAAATGGACCACACGATCTTTATTGCGAATGGGTGAACGTAGCAGTGTTGCAGCAACGGCATCGAGCTCGCCATACCAGCGAGATACTCCGTAAACCAACTCTTGAATGAAGCCTCGGTCTTGTGGCGAATATGAGTTGTGTTCAAAAAAACTAGAGACCGTTATATCGAGCGACTGGCCTTTGTCAATGATTTGCCAGCTTAACTTGGCCGCCGCTGCGCGTGAATTAAGGTGCTTAGCCATTGCCATTTTCCCCTTTGTTGAGTGGTCGAGAGCCACTCTCGTCTGCCAGCCCTAAGCTATCATCGGTAGCCAAACTTTCGCCAACAGATAAGCGGTCGCCGACAGCCAAGCTATAACCATTACGAAAGTCCGAGTAATGCATCGGTTTACTGCCATCGCGTTGCAGCTTCTCTATGCGCAAAATACCTTCAGAGCAGGCTACATTAACTCCTAAATCGCTGCAGGCGACAATTGTTCCAGGCGGCGCTGTCGGTTGTTCGCTTAGTGCGCTAGCCTGCCAAATTCTCAATCTGGTTTGATTGTGCCTAGTCTGGCTGACTGGCCATGGGATAAATGCTCTTAGTTGCTGATGCAGGTAACATGCAGGCCTATTCCAATCGAGCTCGGCCTCTGCTTTGCCTATTTTCTTTGCATAGCTCGATTGCGTGTCATCTTGAGGTGCTGGCACTATAGTTGGGTCTATCTCGAGTGCTGAGAGGGTTTCACAAATACCCTTCGCGCCCAATGCAGACAGGCTGTCATGCAGGCTTAGGCTGGTATCTGATTTGTTGATGTCAATCGTGAGCGTATTGAAAACCGGCCCAGTATCAAGACCTAACTCCATGCGCATGATACTTACTCCAGTTTGGCTGTCACCCGCTTCGATGGCCCGTTGTATTGGTGCCGCGCCGCGCCACTGAGGCAGCACAGAGGCATGGATGTTGAGGCAACCGAGCGGCGGAATATCCAGTATTGATTGTGGCAGTAGCATACCGTAGGCAACGACAACCATAATGTCGGCATTCAAGCTTTGTATCAATTCAACTTGATCTTTCAAGTTGCTTGGTTGAAATACGGGCACCTCGATTTCCAATGCAAATTGCTTGACAGGAGGCGCAGTCAGCTTTTTACCGCGACCTGATTTTCTATCTGGCTGAGTAAAAACCGCGACGATTTCATGTTCGCTTGATAATGCCTTGAGAGCGGCAACAGCAAAATCAGGTGTGCCGGCAAAAATAATTTTCATTAAAGTAGTTCGACTCTTTCGGTGCAGTTTATGCTTAGTGTTTGATTAAGTTCAATCATTGGTGCGAGCACGCTTAACGAGCTTTTTCTTGATACGGTCCTGCTTTAGGCGCGACAGGTAGTCGACGAATACTTTGCCGGCTAGGTGATCCATTTCATGTTGAATGCACACCGCTAATAAGCCTTCGGCCTCAAGTTGATAAATTTCGCCTTGTTCATCTAAGGCAGTGATTATAATACTTTCTGCTCGTTTTACCGGGGCATAGTATTCTGGAACTGATAGGCAGCCTTCGTCATGCTCTTGCTCTCCATCTTGTTCGTTAATCGTTGGGTTAATAAGCACTCTAGGTTGATTGCGCTCGTCAGAAAGGTCCATAACAATAACTTGCTTATGCACATCGACCTGGGTCGCCGCAAGGCCGATGCCATTAGCGTCATACATGGTTTCGGTCATGTCCTTTACTAGCAGGCGAATTGAATCGTCGACGGCTTCAACTGGTTTTGCCACGGTTCTAAGGCGTTGGTCTGGGTAAACTAAGATTTCTAAAATAGCCATTCGAGGGCTCACAATACCTGGGTTTGTATCACTAATACTTAATTTTGATTACAGTTTAGGGTTAAAATAACGTAAACTGTATTCTGCAATGTTCGCGTAACATACTAAATAAGCTGTATTATTTGTTTTTCAGGCTTGCTTGAACGCGTGTTTGAGAACTAATCTATAGTTGTTGTATCTAGTTCTATAGTTGCTGTATCTAGTAACTTTCTATTAGCGAGAGCTAATCTAGAACAAAGTTGAGTGAAATAGTTAATATAAGAATTGATTAAATAGTAATTAAACAGTCAATTAGAGTTTAAATAAAGGGCGTGTAATAAGTTCGGTGATTCGATTGTTGGTATTATGCTCGAATCGTAGGCTACATGCCATGAAAACCAAAAGCGTGAAGCTTGTTTTAGTCTAATTTATAGTTAATGCAGTGTTTGCCACGATAACTATAAATCGAGGTTGAAATTTAAGTAAGCAAATGCAGCCTAACCAGCTAAGCCTATATCTCTAGGCAAAAAACAATGATAATAATTAAAGCAAACATCAAAACATCGAGCCCTCAAGTAACGCCTGTCGCTGAACGCAGTAGGTTTTACCAAATTGTTAAGCGTGCAACTCGCCGGTCCTTCCAGGCGATTTTTGCATTGGCGCTGACTATTAGTGTTGGGGTCAACAGTAATGCCGCAACCGACTCTTTGCTGGCCGATTCATACCCAGATCGCTACACCGTTGTAAAAGGCGATACACTTTGGGGTATTTCAGCAAAATTTTTGCGTGACCCATGGCGCTGGCCGGAAGTGTGGCAAGGCAACCCTCAAGTGGAAAATCCTGATTTAATCTATCCTGGAGACGTATTGGTTTTAACCTTTGTCGACGGCCGACCGATACTAAAATCGCTGCGTCGTGAAACAGTCAAATTGTCGCCGTCGTCTCGCGTGACGCGTTATGCAGACTCTATTCCATTGGTCGACCCGGCCGCTATCGGGCCGTACATCAAGTCACCGTTAGTCACTGATGCTAATGAAATGAAAACTGCTCCGTATGTTGTAGATGGTTATAACAACCGCTTGATACTGGGGAAATATGATCAGTTTTACGTGCGTGGAATTGAAGATCAATCGATCCAGAAATTTCGTGTATTCAAGCCTGGCCGTCATTTTATTGACCCCGTTAGTGGTGAAAGCCTCGGTTGGGAAGCGGTCCATTTAGGTGACGCAAATTTGCTTAAAGAAGGCGATCCAGCTCGGTTCTCTATCACCTCAAGTTATGAAGATATCAATGTTCGAGACCGCTTAAGACCGATTGATGTTGAAGAGGCCTTGCCATTCTTTACTCCTAGAGCGCCGCAGAATGATAAAGTTCGCGGTGTTATCTTGGATGCCCCAAACAAAGCCACTGAACTTGGCCCCTTATCTATCGTAGCGATTAATTTAGGCGAGCGAGAAAAGATCCGATCTGGTGATGTACTCAGAGTTCGAAGCCAAAAAATGCCCAAGAAAGACCCGTTTACCGGTGAGAAATATTTCATTCCGGAAGAAAATATAGGTCTTGCCCTAGTGTTTAGAACGTTTGAAAAGGTTAGCTATGCGATAATAACCGACTCGAACCGCCAGGTGACACCCGGTGATGTACTAGTGAGCCCGAACGCGGAGTAAGTCGTCGGGCCTGAAGTGCATGGCGCTTCAGGCTGATTTATAGTTCGGGGTTAGTTCTGTAGTTTGGCGCTAAATTGACTTAGCGCCTCTTTTATTATGGCCACGGAGGGTCATTGATATGCAACAGGATTGCCTTTTTAATTCTAACCAAAGTAACAAAGATACTCGTCAGAAAACGCCAAGTGAGTCGGCCAATATGTGGTGGTGTCATCTTATTCGGGATCGACGCTGGAGCACGGCGCAAAAGCGACAACTAATTGGCTACTTTAAGTGCCCCGAGTTGGTTTTAGCGGCTCCTGATGCGCAGATTCGGACAATTATTTCTGGTCGTCAACGCAACTCGACGTCAAAAGTTCAAAAGTTCATGCTTGACGCTGACCTTCACTGGCTTACACAAGATTCGCATTACCTAGTCCCGATAACCGATCAGCGTTATCCAGCCATTTTGCGGCAGTTATTAGACGCGCCGCTAGCGTTATTTGGTATCGGCGACATTGCGCTGCTAAATGAGCCTCAGGTGGCGATTGTAGGCTCTCGCAAGCCTACGCCCATTGGCGACAAGATCACGCGTTCGATCAGCCGTGATTTGGCGAGTTTAGGTGTGGTGGTGACTAGCGGTATGGCGCTCGGAATAGATGGTATCGCGCACCAAGCCGCATTGGGCGCCGGTGGTTCGAGTATTGCTGTTTTGGGCAACGGCTTGGACACAATCTACCCATCGCGGCATAAAGTCTTGTTTGAGCAACTTTCGGTCCATGGTTTGTTGGTATTTGAGTATCCGCTCGGTGTTAAGCCAGCTCGGCATACGTTTCCTCAGCGAAACCGTATCGTTAGCGGGCTATCTCACGGTGTGGTAATTGTTGAAGCGGCCGAGCGCAGCGGTACGTTGATCACCGCGCGTTTGGCGATGGAGCAAAATAGAGATGTAATGGTAGTGCCTGGCTCAGCGCTGAGTTCACAGTATCGCGGCTCTCACCAGTTAATAAAGCAGGGGGCAGCGTTGGTAAGTTCGAGCGATGATGTGCTTTACTGCCTATCTGAGCCGCTTTCTAGATTCTTGCAAAGCGCCGATGGTGGGTCGCCGATAAAGAGTCTGGAAGGGTTAGCAGCCGAAAACCCCTTGCTGCAATACATTTCGGCTGAATCAACCTCGGTAAACGATATAATCTTAGGCAGTCAATTGACCTCTGCTGAAGTTTCATCCATGCTACTTGAGCTGGAGCTCATAGGCGCTGTGGCAATGGCCAATGATGGTGGCTACGTGAATTTATCCTGAATCGTCCATTAATCGATTAGGCTTGAGAGGCTAAAATGAAAGAAGATATGCTTGAAGTGCTCATTTACCTCTTTGAAAATTACATCATTGACGGTGACTCATTTGAGCCCGGTCAAGACGAGTTGGCTAAAGAGTTAGTAAGTGCCGGCCTTCCCGATGATGAGGTTGGCAAGGCATTTGTTTGGCTTGAGGGGCTGTTGGATTTCTGCGAACGCGATCAAAGTGAGGTCATATGGCAGCTCCAGGCGACTAGTTCAATTAGGTTTTATACGGCAGCTGAAGCGGCTCGCTTGAAATCTGAAGGGCAGTCATTATTAATACGACTAGTGAACGCGGGTTTGCTCGACCAACTTTCTCGAGAGACCGTTATTGACCGAGTGATGGCGCTAGAGTCTACCGAAGTTACCTATGACCATATAAAGTGGGTAGTGTTAATGGTATTGAGTAATCGACCCGGTTTTGCCGAAATCGCCGAGTGGGCTGAGATGGTCGTTAGCGAGGAATTGCTACCCGCAATACACTAAACCTTGTTTGTCCGCCGCTTATTGTGGATACTCACCTCACACCTCATGTCAAAATTGTCTGCGTGCAAGTCGATCTCAGGCTTTGATGCACCATAACCAAGCAATTAAGCAATTAAGAAATAGAGTTAAGCAATAAAAAATGGGTAAGTCTTTAGTCATAGTCGAGTCGCCAGCAAAGGCCAAGACGATCAATAAATATCTCGGCGACGACTACATCGTGAAATCCAGTGTCGGTCATATTCGAGATTTGCCGACCAGTGGTGGTGATCGAAAGCCGGTTGATGCCAAGGAGCGTGCACGCCAGTCCGCTATTACACGCAAATTGTCTCCCGAAGCGAAAATTATTCATCGCCAGAAAAAAAGCAAAATCCAATTGATTAATCGAATGGGCATCAACCCAGAAAAAAATTGGGAAGCGCGTTACGAAATTTTGCCAGGCAAAGAAAAGGTTGTTGATGAGCTGGTAAGGCTGGCCAAAGACGCTGACGTTATCTATCTCGCGACGGATATGGACAGAGAGGGTGAGGCCATAGCCTGGCACCTTCAGGAGGCCATCGGTGGCGACCCATCACGATATCGTCGAGTGGTGTTTAACGAAATTACTGAAACCGCTATTCATGCGGCGTTTGAAAATCCAGGCCCAGTAGATATGGCTCGGGTTCAAGCTCAGCAAGCACGGCGATTCTTAGATCGTGTTGTGGGCTACATGGTGTCGCCGCTATTGTGGGCAAAAATTGCACGAGGCTTGTCGGCCGGCCGTGTACAGTCGGTTGCTCTGAGGTTAGTGGTCGAGCGAGAGCGCGAAATTCGTGCCTTCATTCCAGAAGAATACTGGGATCTATTTGCTGATTTAAAAACCAAGGCTAAAGACGCGATTAACTTTGAAGTTCGTAAATTCAAGGGCGAGAATTTTAAGCCTGTCACAAAAGAAGAGACCGATGTTGCCGTTGAGTATCTTGATTCAGCCGACTACAAAATTGCTGAAATTAATGAGCGACCGACCTCCACTAAACCAACAGCGCCGTATATAACATCAACTCTGCAGCAAGCGGCAAGTACACGCTTAGGGTTTGGTGTTAAGAAAACCATGATGCTGGCTCAGCGGCTATATGAGGCGGGCTATATTACCTATATGCGTACCGACTCAACCAACTTGAGTAAAGGCGCTGTAGCGGACTGTAGAGACTTCGTGAATAACGAATACGGTAAAAAGTATTTACCCAGTTCGCCTCTATCATATTCGAGCAAAGACGGTGCACAAGAGGCGCATGAAGCGATTCGACCTTCCGATGTTAACGTTAAGCCAACGCAGATTAGCGGTGTTGACCGCGATGCGGAGCGTTTATACACACTGATTTGGCGCCAATTCGTGGCCTGCCGGATGGTTGCAGCTAAGTTTTTGAGCACCAGCGTGGTGATTCATGCAGGTGACTATGAATTGCGGACTCGTGGCCGAGTAATTGTGTTTGACGGTTACCAGCGTGTTCAACCTGTCCTGGCGAAGAAGGACGATGACGGTGTTTTGCCTGCCATGACCGTCGGCGAAGTACTGAACTTAGAAGCATTGATACCGACTCAACACTTCACTAAGCCGCCGGCTAGATATACCGAAGCTAGTTTGGTTAAAGAGCTAGAGAAACGAGGGATTGGCCGGCCATCGACCTATGCCGCGATTATCTCCACGATTCAAGATCGGGGCTATGTGCAGGTTGAGAAGCGCCGTTTTTATGCACAAAAAATGGGCGATATCGTTACCGATCGTTTGGTCGAAAGTTTTTCAGATCTTATGGGTTATAGTTTTACCGCTACCATGGAAGATCGCTTAGACGATGTCGCCAAAGGACGTATGCAATGGCGCGAGCTATTGGATAGTTTCTACGCTGATTTTTCAGCGACTCTGCTAAAAGCGCAGAATGATGACGACGGTGGAATGCGACCCAATAGTCCGACCGAAACCGATATAGAATGTAACACTTGCGGACGCCCGATGCAGATACGCACAGGCTCCACTGGGGTTTTCTTAGGTTGTTCCGGTTACTCCTTGCCACCGAAAGAACGATGCAAGTCGACTATGAATTTGGTGCCCGGTGATGAAGCTGTTAATGTTGATGAAGACGATGAGGCCGAAGCTAAGTTGCTGATTAGTAAGCACCATTGCAGTATCTGCAGCACCGCAATGGACAGTTACCTATTAGACGAAACACGTAAGTTACATATCTGTGGTAACAATCCCGATTGCTCGGGTTTCGAAGTCGAGATGGGCTCGTATAAGATTAAGGGCTATGAAGGTCCAGTGCTTGACTGCGATAAGTGCGGGAGCGAAATGCAGCTAAAGAATGGCCGCTTCGGCAAGTATTTTGGTTGCACTGATGAAGATTGTAAAAATACTCGTAAGCTTTTACGCAATGGCGAGGCGGCCCCTCCGAAGATGGACCCAGTGCAGATGCCAGAACTTCGATGTGTCAAAGTTGACGATCATTACGTGCTGCGTGATGGCGCCTCAGGCATGTTTTTAGCCGCAAGTGGCTTCCCTAAAAACCGTGAGACGCGGGCTCCCTTGGTGGCCGAAATACTGCCACACAAAGATGAGATAGACAGTAAGTACGAGTTCTTATTCAATGCGCCAGTGGCCGACGAAGATGGCCTGCCAACGATTATCCGTTATAGCCGCAAGACTAAAGAAATATACGTACAGACTGAAGAAGATGGCAAGGCAACGGGTTGGAAGGCGTTTTATGAAGGTGCTAAGTGGGTTGTTGCTGGCACTAAAACAGTAAAGAAAAAAGCCAAAAAGAAAGCGGCTAAGAAAACGACTAAGAAAAAGGCCACTAAGAAAAAAGTGTCTAAAAAGAAAGTCTCAAAAAAAGACGCATCTTAAGGTTGCTTGAGGCGTAGGTCGTTAGTGTCGAGTTCGAGTGAGGCGCCAAGGTTGGTGTCTCACTTAAGTTGATGGCCTCTTTAGGTTGATGGCTCATTTGGTTGATGACTCATTTAAGCAGTTAGAACAATCCTTCGGTATCCTCTCGATCTTCAATGATCCGGTCCTGCTGCCTAAGCTCACTGGGTGCTTGTTCAGCATCACCTTCTTCTTCCTCTAATATATCGTTAAGGTCGCCTTTAACGCTCTCCGGTGCGTTGATATCTGCGGCGTCAATATCCAGCTCGATCGATGAATCAGCGTAAAGATTCTGTAGTAGTGCGTACTCAGGGGTAAGTTCTTCGATTTTGAAGTATTCTTGAATCGCGTTGGGCTCAAGCTCGTCGGTTCGTCTTCCGGTATCGCGATCAATAAAGCCTGACTCGATATACTCTGGCAGCTTTGTGGAATCTTCTGGTACTCCATTAAGCTCGGTTCGCATGTAGTCTACCCAAATTGGTAGGGCGGTTAAACTGCCAGATTCGCCACGGCCCATGGTTGAGGGGTTGTCAAAACCAACCCAAACGGTGGTAGCGACCTTAGAGTTAAAGCCGGTGAACCAAGCATCTATATAATCATTGGTGGTGCCAGTTTTGCCAGCAAGGTCTTGCCGGTTCAATGCCTGCGCTTTCCTCGCGGTACCACGTCGGATAACGTCTTTCATCATGCTAACGGTAAGAAAATTATTCGAGTGTGACATAACGCGCGGCGCTTCATAGAGCCGAGGTATGCTTAGGTCGATAGGCTGTTGCTGGGGTTCAGCAGGCAGAGGTTGTTCATTTGTGGCCTCCATCTCACCGGCACTGTCAGGCTGCCCTGAGGCCGGATCAGCATCGGGGTCTACTAGGTCCTCGGGCTTGGACAAGTACGTAACATAGCACTGGTCACATGGTTCGGGGGTGGGGGCTACAAAAATGGGTTTGCCGTCACGATCAGTGATCCTTTCTATAAAGTAGGGTTGTACTTTATAGCCGCCATTAGCGAGTATGCTATATGCACTGAGCATTTCAATTGGTTTCACGCCTCCCGAGCCAAGCGCCATAGTGAGCGAAGCTGAAAAGCGATTCATATCGATGCCGAAGCGATCTAGGTATTGTCGCGCATAGGGAATGCCAATCGCTCTCAAAAGCCGAATCGACACAAGGTTCATTGATTTGCTAAGCGCTTCACGCATTCGTGTCGGCCCATAGAACTTGCCGCTGTAATTTTCCGGTCGCCACAGCGTGCCATGGGAGGTATCTCTAATGACAATTGAGCTGCCGCTAATTAAGCTGGCTGGAGTGAAGCCTTGATCGAGTGACGCCGAATAGATGAACGGCTTGATGTTTGACCCTGGCTGGCGTATCGATTGGGTTGCCCGATTATATTTATTCAAGAAGAAGTCATAGCCGCCGACTAGCGATAGAATCTTGCCCGACTTTGGCTCTACTGAAATCAGTGCGCCACTTACATTTGGTATCTGTGAGAGCTTCCAGCCTGCCGCTGGCTGCAAAGCGTCGCCGGTAATTGCTTGAGCCGCATCATTGTCGGCCTCACTTTCTTGAGGTTGAATAAAGATTATATCGCCAGCCGCCATTAGCTCGGACATTTTCTTCGGGCGAGCGCCAACTAAATTTGCCGTTTTGTGTCGCTTTGCCCATTTAGCGGTCGACAGCTCGATATTTACCGCGCCAAAGTCGCGAGCCCATAGTCGAGCGTTTTGCTCGGCAACCTCCAGCACGATTGCAGGGACCTGCTCTTGGCTGCTTGGGTAGGGTTGTAATGCGGCTTCATAGAGACTGTCTAGGTAGCCACTGCCGGCAGCTTCTGAGGCGCTTAGCTCTGCGATTGATTCTAGGTTGACTGTGCCAACAACGCCGCGAAAGCCGTGACGTCTATCATATGCCTGTAATCCTCGCCTCAACGAAGCGGAAGCGGCGATCTGTTGCCTGGACAAGATTGTTGTATAGACATTTAAGCCCTGCCAGTAAGCTTTTTCGCCATATTGCTCAGTAAGCTGCGCACGCACCATTTCGGCTATATGTGGAGCCACTAAGTCAGGTTGACGGCCGTGTCGCTCTGCTGTGACGGGCTGGGCAAGCGAGCTCTGATAGTGATCTTGGTCTATTTTACCCAACTCGTGTAATCGCCCAAGCACATAGTTTCTGCGGACCAAGGCTCGCTCGGGGTTGCGCAAAGGGTTGAACGTCGAAGGTGCCTTCGGTAGGCCCGCAAGCATGGCTATTTCTGCGGTGCTCAGTTCCGTTAGTTCCTTTTCGTAGTAAACCTCCGCCGCGGCAGCAAAACCGTAGGCTCTATTACCTAGGAAAATCTTATTCAAATAAAGCGACAAAATCTCCTCTTTTGACAGAATTTGCTCGAGCCTAAAGGAGAGTAATACTTCTTTTAATTTACGCTCATATGTTTTGTCACGGCTTAAGAAAAAATTACGTGCAACCTGCATGGTGATAGTGCTCGCGCCTTGTCCCGAGCTGCCGGATCGAAAGTTTGACAGCGCCGCTCGAAACAAGCCTTTGAAGTCGACGCCACCGTGTTCAAAGAAACCGTCGTCTTCGCTTGCAAGTACTGCATCTATTAGCTTTTGCGGGGTGTCTGGATAGGAAATCGGTTTACGACGCTCATTGCCAAACTCAGATATTAGAAGGTGATCAGCTGAATACACGCGTAACGGAACCTTGAGTTCAATGCCTTTTATACTTTGCGCATTGGGGAGCTCACGACTAAATTGAACGATTAGAAACCCGGCGATTACAAGCCCGAGCATAAACGCGCCGCTGACCCAGGTGGTGATCGATAACAGCCGTTGCGATTTTTTCAAAATGCTAGATTCTTGTTAGTTAGCTAAAAACGATAATATATGAAATGTTAGATTTCCTAAATAGAAATGTGGCATTATTGCTCTGGGTTGGTTAGACTTTAAGGTAAGTAATTACAATAATGATATAAATAGCGGTTTTTATGGAGGTTTCTTGAAACTGTTTACCAAAAATTCTAAGGCAGTCATCGGCATAGATATCGGAACTCATTCGATAAAATTAGTCGAACTTGCTGGTACCATAGCGAGTCCTCGAGTTGTTGCGTGGGCGGTTGTTCCAATGCCTGCCGGAGCCTTTTCTGAAAATGCAATTGCCAATGCTGAATTGGTGGCTGATGCGCTTAATGAAGCGATGCTCAAGTCTGGTGCCAAAGGCGATGCCGCCGCGGTGGCGGTCTCGTCAAGTCATGCCATCACCAAAGTGCTCGGCATGCCAGCTGATATCGGAGAGCTTGAGCTTGAAGAGCAGATTGCCATTGAGGCTTTGCATTTCATTCCGTATCCAATTGACGAAGTTAATCTAGATTTTGAGATTATCGGTAAATCCGAAAGCAATGACGAAGAGAACGACGTGTTACTCGTAGCGTGTCGTAGGAGCATCGTTGATGACTATATTGATTTGGTTGAGAGCTCGTCGTTAGAACTCAGTTACGTTGATATCGACACTTACGCGCTTGAGCGGGTATATCGTTCGCAAAATTCGTTAGGCGCCCAATCTGATCAACCTGTTGCGGTATTTGACATCGGTTCATCGAGTAGTCATCTAATGGTGATGGACGGTAGTCGGGTACTATATTCGCGACATCAGAACTTTGGTTCGGCCCAACTGATAAAGTTGATCCGCAAGGAATACGGTGTTTCGGCCGACGAAGCTGAGGAAATTCTTTCCTCGGCTCAACCTCCTGGTGATTTTCTTACCGCGGTTCAAGAACCTTTTGTCGAAATGTTGCAGCAAGAAGTAAGTCGAGCGCTGCAATTTTTCTATTCATCTAGCTCCTACTCTAATATAGACAGTGTTGTTTTATCGGGTGCGTGCTGCGCGTTAGCTGGTTTGGCCGGTGATCTAGAAGTTAAATTGCGCGCGAAAGTGTCGGTACTCAACCCTATCGCAGGTGCAAACGTGCAATCTCGAAGAGATATGATCACACCGTCGGCACCCGCGCTTTCTGTCGCGTATGGGCTTTCTTTAAGAGGACTTAGCTAATGGCAAATATCAATCTACTGCCTTGGCGTGAGGAGCAACGACGCGAGCGTAATAAAATGACCTTGGTTATTTGCGGTGTAATGTGGGGCGGGGCGTGCTTATTAATATTGGCTGGCAAAGTCTTCATGGATTCGCGTATTGATCACCAAAAAGCTAGGAATGCATATGTGCAATCTGAAATCAGTGCTTTGTCGAAGGTTATTCGAGAAATCGAAGATTTGAAAGATAAGCGTGATGCCTTGCTTTCGAGAATGGAGGTAATTCAGAATTTACAAAAAAACCGTTCTCAAATTGTTCATGTTTTCGATGATCTGGTGAGTAAGCTGCCGAATGGTGTTTACTATGACTCGATAACAAAGAGCCAAAATAGCTTGGGCATTAAAGGCAAGGCCCAATCGAATGGTCGTGTTTCAGCCTTAATGCGTAGCTTAGATGCGTCAGACTGGTTTGCCAATGCGACCCTTAAGGTGGTCGATGTTGTCGATCAAAATGGTGCGTCGGTTAGTCAGTTCGATGTATTGGTTAAGGAGCAGCGTAAAGGCGACCCTGTCGATTCCAATGCCAGTGATACGGTTCGTTAGAGTATGCGGTTGTTGAGATAAAGACAATTATAAGATGCGACGCAATAAAATTATAACGAATCAAGTTAAAGAGAAAACTTAGATTATGAAACGATTAATAGAAAGAGGCACCCTATGAGCCTTATAGAAGAGCTAAATGGCCTAGATTTTAATGATATCGGGTCGTGGACACGTCGAGTTAAGATTTTGATGGCCGGCATAATTTGCGTTGTCATCGTAGGTGCGGGGCTTCATTTCATAATTCAAGATCAGCGGAAGACTCTCTCGACCGAGCAAAAGAAAGAGCCCGGCTTGAAGGACAGCTATTTAGAAAAGAAAGCGTTGGCGATTAACCTCGAAGCGTATAAGCAGCAAATGGTTGAAGCTGAAGAAACGTTTGGCGTTTTGTTAAAGCAGCTCCCGAATGAAAGTGAAATTCCGGATTTGTTGATTGATATGACCCAGGTTGGACTATCTCGAGGTCTGCAATTTGAGCAAATTAAACCTGGCATCAATATTGATAAAGATTTCTACGCTGAGAAAAACGTGAATATCGTTGCCAATGACACGTATCACCAGATAGCCGGTTTCGTTAGCGATGTCGCTGCGCTACCTAGAATAATTAATGTTTCAGACTTTTCTATTGAACGGATTTCAGAGACATCCGACAATTTACGCTTTCGCGCGACTACCAAAACCTATCATTATTTGGAGGATTCTTATGTTACCGAATAATATAAATAAGTTACTGTCGATAGCCTTGGTTGCTTTTATTTTACAAGGTTGCGGCGATAGCAGCATGACCGATCTGCGGGACTTCGTTGCTGATGCATACAAGGATAAGAAGCCAGAGATTGATCCATTGCCTGAAATTCAGCCTTACCAAGGCTTTGAATACGCATCTACGGACAAGAATGATCCTTTCAGCTTCCAGAATATTGTATCGAATCGCGATGGCGAGGCGGCGGTTTCCGGCAAGCGACCCGATACTAACCGGGTTAAAGAACCGCTGGAAGAGTTTCCTTTAGATGCATTAAACATGGTTGGAACTATATCTCAGAAAGGTGTGCCATGGGTGATTGTTAAGACTACTCAAGGAACGGCTCACTTGGCCTCAATCGGGAATTATCTGGGCCAAAATGACGGGAAGATAATTCAAATTTTCCCAGAAGAACAACGTGTTTTACTGGTCGAAACCGTGGCCGACCCTGCCGGTCGATGGGTGACTAGGGATGTGGAAATAACAATAGATGAACGATAACGATTCAGGAAGCAATACTATGAGAGCAATTAAACTACCCAGACGCTTCAAGAAGTTGTGTGTCTCAGTGCTAATGCTGGCATTAGCTGGTGTTAACACTGCTTACGCTCAGAGTGCTAATTTGACCGACGTGGTCTTTAGTAAATTGAGCGGTGGAGACGTGCAGATTAACTTCCTAGCCGACGCTCAGTTAGCCGAACCAGGGACTTTCAGTACTGATCGCCCGGCACGCATTGCCATTGATTTTTTTGGAATGAAAAGCTTACTGGCTAATCCCAAAACTGAGATTGGCATGGGTAAGGTTGACAGCATAATTGCGGTGCAAACGTCCGATAGGACACGCATAATTGTGAACCTGCTCGACACTGCACGGTATAAGCTTTTGCCGATCGATAAGGGTTACTCATTAACTGTTTATAATACCGCATCTGACGAAAGCCAAGTAACCGTACCGAAACCGTTTGCTACGCGACCTGATATCGAGTCATCAACAAGCGTGACTAACATTGATTTTCGCAGGTCGGAAGCTGGTGGTGGTAAGTTGATTATTGACTTGAGTAATGACAATGCAACTATCGATACGCGTGAGCGAGATGGTGAGATTATAATTGACTTGCTTGATGTCAACGTGCCAGCCGCGTTAGAGCAGCGTTTGGACGTTACAGATTTCGCTACACCTGTACAAACTATTGACTCGTTTCAAAATGCCAGTAATGTGCGTATGAGCATCGTCCCTACTGGTAAATATCAGCACCTTTCGTTTCAGTCAGGAAGGCGTTTTACCTTGATAGTCGATCCAATCATCGAGACCGAAGAAGAGATAAGCGATAAATTAAACGCAGATTTAGGTTTTAACGGTGAGCGACTGTCTATTAACTTTCAGAAGATCGACGTGCGTTCGGCATTGGCGGTTATCGCAGACTTTACCGGGATAAATTTTGTCACCAGTGACTCAGTTCAGGGTGAAATAACAATCAACTTGAGAGATGTGCCGTGGGATCAAGCGCTGGATGTGATTTTGCGAACTAAGGGTCTGGCAAAGCGACAAACAGGTAATGTCGTCTGGGTTGCCCCGAGCAGTGAAATACAGAAAGTTGAAGAGGAAGAGTTAAAAGCGTTAGCGATTGTTGAAGAGTTCGCGCCACTATCGACTGAAATCATTCAAATAAATTATGCCAAGGCGGCCGATATCGCCGCGGTGGTTAAGTCGGTTAAAGTCGTAAAGCAAGGCAATGTGTCGTCAAGTGCAGGCCTAGGAACGACTAACAGTTCATCGTTGAACGTGACAGAAACGGATAAGAATTCGTTACTAAGCGCTCGTGGCAGCGTCACGGTAGACGAGCGGACCAATAGTCTTCTAGTGCAAGATGTGCCTGAGAAAATTAAGCAATTGCGCAATGTTATCGCCAAGCTTGATAAACCAGTACGACAAGTGTTGATCGAGACTCGTATCGTCGAGGCAAACGACAATTTCAGCCGTGAACTTGGTGCGCGTTTAGGTTTTCAGCGAGTAACACAGAATGTTCTCTTTCCGGGCTCAAACGACTCAGTTATCGGTGATGTTATTAGCGGCGGCTCGTTGAGTGGTAATACCACTTTAAGCGACTCAGTGAATGCCCAAGCGGCTGACCCAACTAGTCCGCTTGTATTCGATCGCTCGGGCGGTTTAGCCGTTGACCTGGGCGCGAGTGATATTGGTAGCACTCGCCCCGCGTCTTACGCTTTCGATATCTTTAGGACCGGCCGCGGGTTTGCTCATTTGATTAGTTTGGAACTATCGGCGTTAGAGGCAGATGGCCGAGGTCGTGTAGTTGCCAGCCCAAGACTGATCACCTCAAATCAAAAAGAAGCGGTGATTAGTCAGGGACAATCCATTTATATTACTGTCCCAGGTAGCGGTACCGGTGACGAGGGTGGTGGCGTGGAAGAAATACAGGTTGAGCTAAGACTTACTGTAACACCTCAGATAACGCCAGATGACCGAGTCATAATGGACGTTGATATAACTCAAGATAACGTAATCTCGCTATCGGCCGCTGTTAATGTTGTCGGCACTAAGGAGATTAGAACTCAAATATTAGCCGACAACGGTGAAACAGTCGTTATCGGCGGTATCTATCAGCAGGATGAAAATGAGGGTGAAAATAAAGTTCCCTTCCTTGGAGATATCCCATTTTTAGGTAATTTGTTCAAACAAAAGTCAAAGCGTTCAAACCGAACTGAGCTTTTGATCTTTTTGACGCCAAAAATCATTACACCGAAGTTGAATT
>JAESTB010000340.1 GCA_016763815.1 Arenicella sp. | reverse complement strand
TAGCGCGATTCACCTGAATTCCTAACCTAGCATTCTGCCCGAGCATTGCCACTCCGCAGTTGCTCCTGCGGAGCGCCCTGCACTGCTCTAATAAACCACATCCATGTAGCTTTATACAGTGGCGAGCGTTGCACGCCGCACGTCCATTCTTTTATTCGTATCGTCCTGATACTTACCCTTTGGGCGACCAACGACAATTACGCTCCAGGCGTAATTGTCGTTGCGCCTTTAGGCGGGGTAAAGATTAAACTAGCCCTTCGGTCAACGCAGTGCTAAGTTAAGTAATACTCTGGCGGATTGGATAACTCACCTACCCAGACCCGCTGTGCCTTCAAAAAATACTGGCAATTTCGTCAAATGGTTTACGCTCGATGTCTGGCACTGTTACATCTTCGCTCGGGTAACCAGCAACAATCAGCATAAAGGGTTTTTCGTTGCTAGGTCGTTCGAGAATCTGGTTTAAAAACTTCATTGGGCTTGGTGTGTGCGTTAAGGTCGCTAAGCCTGACACGTGAAGCGCAGTGATTAGCATTCCGGTGGCGATGCCAACTGATTCAGGCATGTAATAGTTCTTATGCTTTACGCCCTCTTCGTCAACTGTATTACGTTCCAGGAACACCGCGATCAAATACGGCGCGGTCTCTAAAAACGGTTTGTGCTGATCGGTTTCAAATACTTTAAGATCGTCTAACCATGCTTTAGGCGCTCTACCATTGTAAAACTCTTGCTCTTCAGCTTCTGCGGCTTTGCGAATCAGCGCTTTGGTCTCACGGCTTTCGACAATCGCAAAATGCCAAGGCTGCTTATTAGCACCACTGGGTGCTGAACCGGCTGTACGCACGGCGTTCTCTATAATCTCACGATCTATCGAACGATCAGAGAAATCACGCACGCTGCGCCTACGTGACACTCTCAAGTTAAATTCACGCGAAATCAATAGCATTTCTTCAGGTGGGAGTTCTTTAAAGTTCAGGGGTTTTCTAGACATAATTAAATTAAATAAAGGCCGACAAGAGCGGCCGCTGTTTGACTACGTTTAAGCGATCATGGACCAATTTTTCTCTACTGAAATCTCTGAGCCGTCGCCCCATAAGGTCTTCATAAATACATCCTTTTTGGCGTATCGAGATACGCTTCAAGAACTTCGAATTAAGCCGTGTAAGCGCTTGAGCTCGCTCATATCCAAGGCGGTAAACAGCCATTGCCTAGTCAAGAAACACCCTGTGGGGTAAATGTGATCACAGATCGTCCATTATAAGCTGAGCCTGTTTTATTCTACAGTTTGTCAAGAAATTAGTCACAATTCGCCTAAAGATTATTCATAATTGATCTAAAGACTAGCAGTCACGGAGATGCACCGCAAATCTATCATCGGCGGGCCAAGTATTCGGATATATCGATGCTCAGCGCCTCAAATTACTCGCCTTCGAACCTCAAGCGCTGGGGAAAAGAGCTATTTTAGGCTATATTCTCAGGCAACAATATACCGTTGCGTTTTAGCCAGAATTACTTATCAGCGATTAGCTTTTCAACAACTGGCTTTCTGGAAACCAAGCCATTTTGCGCGCAACCTAATAAGAGCGTATTAGTTATGACCACATTAATAATGGCCGCCATTTTACTTTTTTGCGTTGGCTCAATCACGTATGCCTATGCCTATCGAGGCCAAGCACGCTGGGATGGTTTCGGCGAATATATTCGCAAAGGCTGGCCGATTTTCACGCCATTCAACTGCCTGCTTTATTTATTTACCGCCGCTAAAGCTCGCCCTGCGATTATGGATATGAGCCAGTTTCCTGAATTAAAGGAAATTGAAGATAATTGGCAGGTGATTCGTCAGGAAGCCGTAGACCTAATGGCCGAGGGTGGCTTCGATCAAATTGCGGATAAAGACTCAGCATCTTATTACGACATTGGTTTTCGCACTTTTTATAAATACGGTTGGACTAAATTCTACGTCAACTGGTATGGCTATACACATGAATCGGCTAGGCGCACCTGCCCAAAAACAGTTGAGCTATTGAGTAGAATTCCACAAGTTAATGGCGCCATGTTTTCGATACTTCCTCCCGGCGGCCAACTGACTCGGCACTTAGACCCGGTAGCGTGTTCGTTGCGCTATCATTTGGGTTTAGATACGCCAAATGATGACAAATGCTATATCAGCGTAGACGATCAAGAATACTCCTGGCGCGACGGTGAGCCTTTACTGTTTGATGTAACCTACTTACACTTTGCTCACAACGATGCCGATAAGCCACGACTAATTTTAATGTGCGATATCGAGCGGCCAATGTCACCCATTGGCCGACTGCTCAATTGGCCGTATAAGCTATTAATGCGCGCAACGGTAGTTCCGAACACAGATGAAGATAAACGAGGCTTTGCCAATAGGACCTTTAGCACTTTAGTGCCTTTATTAGATAAATCTAAACGTCTAAAGGAAACAAATTTACCGGCGTATAAGGCACTGAAGTACACCGTTAATGGTAGCTTGATGTTAATTTTAGCGGCTATGGTTTGGTTGCTATTGAAGCTTTTGATTTGGCTGTTTTAGTTATTTAACTATACGTTGAGCGGTCGCAGAGATACCCTCAAGGGGCACCTAATCCTTTGGCTCGTAAGGTACCGAGTTATCGGATGACATCGGCAACATGGTCCTTCTGAGCGCAGCCGAAGGATCTTAATTTTCAACCATAATAAACATTATTACTAATCATGACTAATAAACCAAAGCCAGGTCTCTCCGAAGGAACGCTGCATGAGCAGCTTACCGACACTAGTAAATCGGCTTTTGCTCGCTACCAAGATCTAGCGCTAGGTTCGAATAGCCTATGGTATTTAGTCAAATATGAGTTAATCATGTTATTCGCGTCATGGGTTCCTGGCGCCTTAGGTTTGGTACTGCGAAAAGCGTTATACCCATTCATTATCGGCAAAGTCGGGCGTAATGTAGTGTTCGGTCAAGGAGTCGCTATTCGTCATGGTCAGAAAATAACGATTGGCGATGGCGTAATTATTGATGATGGCGCGGTACTTGACGCCAAAGGTGGCTCAAATCACGGTATCGTTATAGCTAACAACACCATTGTTAGCCGCAACGTTGTGTTGTCGTGCAAGAACGGAGATATTACTATTGGCTCAGACTGTACGATCGGTATCAGCACACTGGTACATGCCATGGAGGGTAGCGACGTCACTATCGGCGATAATGTCTTAATCGGCGCGTTTTGCTATTTTATTGGTAGCGGCCCGTATGGCACTGCAAGCTTAGAGCTGCCATTTAAAAAGCAGGGAATGACTCCGCAAGGCGGTATAAAAATAGCCGACAATGTCTGGTTTGGTAGTCATGTTCAGGTGTTAGACGGAGTGGTTATTGAATCCGGCTCAATCATTGGCGCTAGCACGGTAGTCAATAAGAACGTCGGTGAGTATGATGTAGTCGCGGGTGTGCCAATGAAAGTGTTGAAAAATCGACGGGCCGATGACTAGATTTGGCTATAGGCAACTTACCTGAGGCTCGTTCATGGCTAAGTTCGTTTGCCTTTTAATAATTAGTTTCTATCAACGATTCTTATCTCCGATAAAGGGCTTTAACTGCGCTCACCATCGCCTGCACCAAGGAGATACTTGCTCGAATGCGATCAAGAAAATATTAATTGAGGAGCCTCTTGGCGATATTGTCAATTTGTCGAGATCACGTTTCAGAGAGTGCCATGCCGCATCGGTTCATCTAGCCAGCCACCGAGCCGATATCCCTTGCGATATTAGTTGCGCGGGAGACGCTGGCTGTTTAGGTGATTCCTTAGGGACAGGCGGTGGAAAAAAATAGTGGTGCTTGCACTGCCCCATTTGAACTGTGCTTGGACTACCCCCGATTTAAAATGCGTACCAAGGTCATTATCTTAAGTGTTATTTTGTTACTAGGCATATTCTTGGCTTATATCTATGGAAGTCAAATAACTAAAGTTGAAATTTCTCAGCTGCCTAACTCGCAACGCAGCGATACTCTTTTTGAAAAACTGGTAAACCGAGATACACCAAAGTTAAGGGCTTTAGCTGTAAGCGATGGAAATAAAATTTACTCAAATGTGGTCGAACGTTCGGACTTAGTGACGGGAACGTCTATAACTCTAACCTTTACTAGGTCGCTATCATTAGAACAAATTATTCGTTTAGAGCTTCATGACGCACGCATTTCAGCCGCACAGGGTTTGATTATTGTTGGACAAACTATTGACCATATAGAGCGGCCCAACAAGCAAGGCCAGGGCAAACGATTTCGCTATAGATTTAAATCTCGGTGGGGCCTTTAAATCTCGGCGGAGCCTTTAAATCTCGGCGGAGCCTTTAAATCTCGGCGGAGCCTTTAAATCTCGGCGGAGCCTTTAAATCTCGGCGGAGCCT
>JAESTB010000339.1 GCA_016763815.1 Arenicella sp. | reverse complement strand
ATCAGTTGTTCGGGGTCTGCCAGCACAATGTCTTTTTCAGCTAATAGCTGTAATTGCCAACCAATACGTTCTTCTGCAAAAAATATATCGGTTTGCTCAGTGTCTAGCACTTCGAGTAACTGGCGACTT
Source organism: Arenicella sp. (assembly GCA_016763815.1). GTDB lineage: Bacteria > Pseudomonadota > Gammaproteobacteria > Arenicellales > Arenicellaceae > Arenicella. The sequence goes on along the minus strand of JAESTB010000339.1, from coordinate 3,985 downwards.
GATCTGGGGGTGTCTTCACCATCGGAGTCCATTATGATCAGACGTTGCCATGACAAATTCTCTAAAGCATAGTTAATACCAACAGTAATAGCCGCCTGATGCCCTACATTTTTCCTCAGACGTAGGATGCAACCACTAGCGCCTACATTCTCAAGCCAACTCGACTGTACCGGGTTTTCGATGGAACCATCGTCTACAGCAACTAAATAAAAACTAGTACCGTACTCAGCATATAAATCTTTTATCAGTTGCTCGGCCGCCGCGTCTTCGTAGGCCGGTATCACAATGACCGTAATCGAATCAGCGATATGAGTCCCTTCAAGCACAAATTGTTGATCCGTCGTAACCACTTTTCGAGGTTCCTCTAACTGCACACATTTTTCCATTCCAAAACCCACAAACCACATTTAATTTACTAAGTAATAATATCATCGATGTAAGACGATTAGACAGTTACGTAACGTAACGTTTAGCGTTAACCCAAAAGCGGTATCGGCACATGAATCAGGGCACATATCACACGCAACATTTCATGCTCAGCCGTGAGTACTTGTTTATCATCAAGAACGGTTCTCACTAGAGCCGCTACAACGATAGATTTATCTTTAGGCTTGAGTTTATCGAGTGCCGCTATCGAAAGTTCTAAATCTTGTTGCCACTGATTACTGAAACTAAGATTCAAGTGGTTAACGCCGGCGATACTCATACCTTCTTTAAACGCTTTTTGAGCTCGCTGTAAACCCTGAGCGCTTGAACGTTCTTGCCCATGAGTAGCCAAAATACTCATAACAACTGACAACTCTTCTTTACAGTCTTTAATACTCTTACGCCCATGTAATTTCGTTCTATTGGGCAAATTTGCTTCATTCAAATACTGTTTGATTAAGTGGGTTAGCAAAAACTCAAACGAATCAATTTTGTTATCAGCGTTCGCTAATAGCTCAATCGTTGCCTGAATGCGTTCGATATCAGAAATCGGGCGACGTTTGAGCGTAGGGAAGCTCATTTCAAGGATTGGTAAGCGTTGCTCAACCTTCACCATCCCATGAGTTTGAACCAGGTGTTGAATTTTACGCTCGCTAATACCCCCCATTTGCTCTACTACAATCAACAACTGCTTAGTGCGAATATCATCGTCTTTGTCAAGCAGACAATAAAATAGAACCTCTGGCGCCCACTCCAGACTGTGCGCTGAACTCGACAGGCCTGTTGCTAAAGAGGCCGTGAGCATGGCAGCAGCAGCAATTCTCTCTGTACTCGGGTTGCCGATATCACCAAACATTCCGTCAATATCAAAAAAGCCTCCCTTGTTTTTGGAATCGTTCTTGCTTTGCTGTTCTTGCTCCGCCTTTGCGGCTTGTAGATGCTCGACTTTTTCTTGCTTCTTTAGTTTCTTAGCGAGTAGTTCTATGTCAGCTGCGTCAAAGCCTTTCTCGATTCTAACAATGCGCTGTTCGAGTGGCGGATGAGTCGAAAACATTAGCGAGCGATAACCGCTACTAAATAGCATATGACTTACTTCTTCTGAGTCTGATTTCAAATATGACGAATGGCTATACGCGGCAATTTTTTTTAGTGCGCCAGAGATACCGTCTGGGTCACGAGAGAACTGTACTGCCGAGGCATCCGCTAAGTATTCTCGCTGACGCGATAGCGCAGACTTCATCCAACGAGCAAAGAATAAACCTATATAACCAACAATCATCAATACTATGCCAATAGCGATAATTGCCGAGCCATTATTATCACGAGAAGAGCTGACACGGTAACGACTAGCGTAAAGAAACTTTCGACCTAGAATTGCGATCACGGTAATGCCAAATATCACGCCCATCATACGAATGTTTATGCGCATATCGCCATTAAAAATATGGCTAAACTCATGTGCTATAACGCCTTGAAGCTCAGCACGGCTTAACTTTTCAAGCGTTCCTTGAGTCACTGTAACCGCCGCATCGCTGGCGGTATAGCCCGCGGCAAAAGCATTGATACCCGGCTCGTTTTCCATAACATAGACTTCAGGAACCGGGGTTCCGGAAGCTAATGCGATTTCTTCAACAACGTTATACAGTCGACGACGCAAAGGGTCACGCGTATCTGGCGTGACAATGGTGGCACCCATGTCACGCGCAACCTTACCGCCGCCACTTTGCAAACTGGCAATCTTGCCTAGGCTTGCTAAACCGATAGCGCCGCCTGTCACAGCACTACTGGTGAGTAACAAACCTCCGTTAGCAAGCCATATTTCTGGATCTAGCATCGCACCAAAGCCTAATTGGCCGCCGTTAACCGAGGAAGGAATTTGTGTTGAAAATACAAACATTACAACTAAGTTCACCGCCAGTACGATTAAAAGCGCAACACCAAAGAAGGCTAAGATTAGCCAACGAGACTGTTTTCGTGCTTTCTCTTGATGCTCAAAAAAGTTCATATCATAGAAACCTAAACGCTAGAATTGGACCTTTGGCACCTGTTTCATTGCTTCGTCTTCAATCTCTAGCAGCTCGGCGCCCTTAAACTGAAACCAGTTGGCAAGAAAACTACTTGGGAATTGCTCACGCAGATTGTTGTACATCATTACCGCATCGTTGTATGCCTGACGTGCAAACGAAACTTTATTTTCAGTGGTGGTCAGCTCTTCAGAAAGCTGCATCATATTTTCGTTAGCTTTTAGATCCGGATAAGCTTCGGACAAAGCGAACAATCGCCCTAAGGCGCCGCTCAACCCTTGCTCAGCCTGCCCCAATTGCTTCATCGCCGTTGCGTCAGTTGGGTCGGCTTTGGCGTTGTTTAGACCGCTAACCGCGGCATTACGTGCATTGATAACCGCTTCAAGAGTCTCTTTTTCGTGCGCCATGTAACCTTTGGCTGTCTCGACTAAGTTCGGTATTAAGTCATGCCGACGAGTCAACTGTACGTCAATTTGAGCAAAGGCATTTTTATAGTTGTTTCGTCCGGCAACCAGTCGGTTGTACATACCAACGCCGTAAAGAATTAGGCCAACAAATAGAATTAATAGAATAGTTCCGGTTCCCATTACGATACCCTTAATGTTTTAGATGACTCTTTATAACAGATACGAGAAATTTTTGGGGGTTTGATGACTGAGCTGATAAAAATTTACACCGAAATCAAGTCAATTTTGGTGCCAGAAACCGTCTGTGGGTTTTACTAGGGTGCAAGGCCTACCTTGATGCTAGCGACGACAACGGCGGCACTGAGTTTTTCTTTAGTAAGATTGGCATTAACGATACACCTCGTGATTTTTAACTTTTAACTACCCATTTGTGCTCCACTAAAAGACTGTCGCCATCGAATATTTTGCCAATAAAAAGATCACCCTCATTGATAACACCGACACCACTCGGTGTTCCAGTCATTAAGATATCGCCATTTTCAAATGACATAAAAGAAGCGACTTCAGCGATTAATTCGATCGGCTTATTAAGCATCAGACCAACTCTGCCTTGCTGCACCAGTTGACCATTTATCTCAAGCTCTAATCGAAGATTATTCGTTATGCTTTTGAGGTCGACGAAGTCGCTAAAGACAGCGGAGCCATCGAACGCTTTCGCCCTTTCCCAAGGTAGACCCTTAAACTTTAGAATAGTTTGGGTTTTTCGTTTTGTAAGATCAAGACCAACGCCAACGGCCGCCAATTGGTTATCAATGATTAAAAACGAAATTTCTGCCTCAAAATGAATCGGCTCGTTTCGGTTTATTTGCAACTGATTAGAGATTGCCGAATTCGGTTTTAAAAAAATAACCGGTTGATCAGGCACCTCATTATTAAGCTCTTCAATATGCGCGACATAGTTGCGGCCAATACAAACAACTTTCGAAGGTTGTAGCTTCTGATTTCGATAGTTAATTAGATTCATCACTTCATTTATCGATAGCTGCTCTTGCAGAATGGGGGCCCTTTAACGAAAAAAGCCCACTTACTCTTCAAATAAGCGGGCTCTCTTAAAATGCTATCAACGCT
>JAESTB010000338.1 GCA_016763815.1 Arenicella sp. | reverse complement strand
TGCTCAGTTCAGGACGATTCAAATATCCGCGAGCCAGACCTGCGCCGCCAATGTGTAACTCGCCGATGACTCCTTGCGGCAATAGTTGCATGCGCTCGCCGACAACGTAAACCTGTGTATTTGATATCGGCTTACCAATACTGGCTCGCCCTCTATAAGATCGTTGAATAAAGGTTGAATAGGTGGTGTCTTCCGAGGGACCATACAAATCGTAGACCTTATCAATATTACAATCATAAAGCGTATCAACTAAGTCTTGTTTTAACGCCTCACCAGCCAAATTGATCACCTTGAGCTTAGTTGGCAACGCCTCTTGTTGAATCAACATACCGGCAGCCGATGGAACAGTATTAAGCAAGGTGACCTGTGACGGCGCCTTGTGAACAGTCGCCGCTAACAACGACTTTATTATCGTGACCTTATTGCCAGAACAAAGTGGCACAAACATTTCATATACCGATAAGTCGAAGCACACTGAGGTCGAAAATGCCACATTAGTGAGTTCCTCTTTAGAGTAAACAGACAGTGACCAACTAATCAGTGCAACAGTACTTCGATGTTCAATTAAGACTCCCTTAGGTTGTCCAGTAGAGCCCGATGTGTAGATCACATACGCCAGATTATCTGACCTCAGACCTTGTTCAGCCTTAACTAGATTTGAAGTCGGTTTGCTTGCGATTATCGCCTTCTCATCGTCATCATTCAATATTAGCAAACGATGATTACCCTCAGGCAAGACTGACACCCATTGCGCTTCGGTCAGCAATAGTTCAACGTTTGAGTCCGATAACATGTAGCGCAATCTAGACTCGGGATAGCTTGGGTCCAAGGGCACATAGGCGCCCCCAGCTTTTAAGATCGCCAGTATAGCGATCACCATTTCCAACGATCGCTCTACACACAAGCCAACTAAGCTACCCGGCTTAACCGCTTGAGACCTCAGATAATGGGCAAGCTGATTAGCGCGCGCATTCAACTCTGCATAGCTTAGCTCTTGTTGCTCAAACAGCTGTTGCTCAAACACCTGTTGCTCGAACACCAACGCCACCGCGTCGGGATTTAGCTCAACCTGTTGTTCAAACAACTGGTGAATACATTGATCCACTGGATACTCTGAATCGGTGTCATTTAAGGTATTCACTAGATACTCGACTTCAGCCGCCGGCAACACTGATATCTCACTCGCGTTCTGATTTGAATTACTCTCTAGCGCCGCTAACAAGCCTTCAATTGCGACCTGCATATAATTAATAATGCGCTGAGGCCCCAGCGAACGATCAACTTGAGCAACCAGATCAAATCGATCGCCAAGATCGTCGATTGAAAGCCCTATTGGGTAGTTGGTGCGCTCGTGAAAATCTATGCCTCTGACACCCATGATTGCGCCACTATCGATCAACTCTTTACCGATATCATCGTCTGTAATAGAAAGCCGGTAGTTAAGAACCGCGTTGAACAATGGGCTTCCAGAAGGAATACCACTGCAACTTTGCGCTAACGCCAGTGGGGTCTGTTCATATAATAATAAGCCTCGCAACTCGGTATTCACATGCGCCAATAAACTTGGCGCGGTGAAATCCGACAATCTAATACGCATCGGTAAGGTATTGATAAACATTCCAAAGGTATTGTCCATGTTTTGAGCCGCATTCAAACGGCCCGAAAACACAGTACCAAACACCACATCATCGCGACCACTGCAGGCCGACAAAAGCAACGACCATGCCCCATGAAACAACACGGCGGGGCTCATCTTCAGTTCTCTAGCAAGCAATCGAATCCGATTGGACACATCATCTGGCACAGACTCGGTCAACTCGTCTACCCGAGTTCCATCACCATTAACATCTGATAAGCCGAATGCCAAAGTGCCTTGGTCGACACTCGAGAGCATTGCATCAAAATACACTGATGCGTTGTTATGACTTGACTGATACAACGATTGAGCAACAAAATCTCTATAGGCACGGGGGCTAGGTAACTGGTTCGCTCTGCCTTTCTGATAGGCCATGATGTCACGCAACATAACTCGTATACTATAATTGTCCGAGAGAATATGGTGGTGCCTGATCAGAACATAGTGCTTATCACTGCGCTCGTCCTTGGCGATTTCCAGTCTAAATAAAGGGCCTTTCTCAAGGTCTATCGATCGACAACCGGAGAGACTGAGGCTTTGCATATGCGCCCGAACATCCTCACCGGGCTCCAATTCTATCCATTCAACCGGTATCTCAACCTCTAGAGACACCACTTGCAAGGGCAGTGGTAATGCTCTCCAAAATATTGATGTGCGCAGTGCGTCGTGACGTTCAAAAATGAACCTTAGTGCTTGCATGAATTGTTCAAACTGTTGAGTACTATCCGCCACAAACAAATCGGCTAGCAGATACGGATCAACCTCTTGCGACATCACATGATGATAAAAAACACCTTCTTGGGTGGGCGATAAGGGGTAAATATCTTGAATATTTTTCCTTCCTCCAGGTACCTTAGAAATCACCGTATCCAAGTCTGACTGACGCAACTTTCTATCACTAATTAAGCCCAGCAAAGGCAACATCTCGACGGTAACATCTGTCACCTGGTCAACGATCTGATTGGCCGGAACAATAAAGCTCTTAACATCAATTTTCTCATCAATGATCAATGCCAGCTCAGCAAGATTCGAGGCGGTAAATAGATCCCTCACCTCTACCGCTAGCCCCATTTTCTGTAAACCTGAGACCGCCTGCATTGCCAATAAAGAGTGACCGCCTAACTCAAAGAAATTATCAGTGACACCTATTCGCTCGACACCGAGTAACGGCTGCCATAAGCCACATAAAACGCGCTCAGTCTTAGTACTCGGCGCCTTGAACGCTCTCAGCGATTGACTCGCGTCAGGCGATGGTAAGCTCTTGAAATCAACCTTGCCATTTGCGGTTAATGGCATTTCAGCCAACAGCATAAACAATGATGGCAGCATATAATCTGGTAATGTTGCCTTTAACGTAGACCGACAGGCATCGATAAATAATGACTCATTTTCAATCTGTTCTGATTCAGCAACCACATACGCCACTAGCCTCACAGGCTGGTCTCGAGCCACAACCACGGCGTCTCGAATGTCAGTTAAACGCAGTAAGGACGACTCTACTTCGCCAAGCTCTATTCGAAAACCGCGAACCTTGATCTGGTCATCTTTTCGGCCAATAAATTCGAGACTACCATCAGGCAAGTAACGAACCAAGTCGCCAGTCTTATAGAGGCGAGCAGCTTGTGATTGATGAAATGGGTTGGCGATAAATTTTTCAGCTGTTAATGCCTCACGATGTAAGTATCCGCGTGCTAGACCCGCGCCACCGATGTGTAATTCACCGATTGAGCCGAGTGGTAGCAACTGATTATGGTCGTCTAACACTAGCGATTCTAAATCGTCTAATGTATTGCCAATTACACTCACACTATTATCAACATCGTCTTGGTTAAGTGCTTTATAGGTAACGTGCACTGTCGTTTCTGTGATGCCATACATATTAATTAGTTGAGGCATTTCGCAGCCGTAGCGCACGACCCATGGGAGCAATTGCGACGGGTTTAATTTTTCGCCACCAAATATAATTAAACGTAGCGATCGCCCTAATTGACTATTCTGATCAAGTTTAATTAACTGCTGGAAAGCACTCGGAGTTTGATTTAGAACGGTTATCTTTTGCTCTAACAATAATGCATAAAAATCATTGAACGATCGTACGACCCAATGAGGTACAACACTAGCTTCCCACCATAGAGTAAAGCGCCCCATAACTCCCAAACTGAAAAATCAAAC
>JAESTB010000024.1 GCA_016763815.1 Arenicella sp. | reverse complement strand
TGCCTCCTGCATAGTTGAGGTGTAAATATAATGAGACCTCAGCATAACTCGACGAACCAATAAAAATGTCTGTAATGCCTCCACTTTTCGTTGAAAAACTTGCCAATAGCCAGCTATTAGCCGCGTTTTCCGCCTCAATTGGAGACATCCCAACCACTTTTAATTTCGTCCCTGAGTTGTGCATAGGTCTCACTAACTAATTTATCGATTAGCTCCTTGTTAATGAACCAATCCGAATCCACGCCTATAACCGTTGACGTACTGCAACGATTTGTTGATCAGGGCTACCTTTCTGGTAAACAGCGTGACCAATTGGCCAGCTCTACCCGCGGTGGCTTGCGATCAATGATTGATAATGGTTTGGTGCCTGAACGTGCATTTGCCGAGATATTGAGTGCCGCCTACCAAGCCCCACAAATTACGCGTCAGCAATTACCGACCTTGGCGTTACCGGGCACCCAAGGCTTATCTGGATTTCTGATTCAACACGAAGCACTGCCTATATCGTTACTAAACGGCGTGCTTAGCCTAGCTATGTCTGACCCGTCCGATGAGTTCACCTTGCAGGTGCTAGGGTCTAAATTAAAGTGCCTGGTTGAGCCGCATGTGGCGCTACGCAGTGAACTTCTTGAGGCATTGGCGAGGGTCTATCCCAATGGCCGGTCGGCTGATGCTAAGACTGGCAAAGTTGACTTAGCAGATGACCTGGATTTACCAGATGACTTAAACAGTGACTCGGTTTTAGTGCGCGACTTGCATCGTTTAATTCAACGAGCGGTGAGCAGTAATGCGTCAGACATTCATTTCGAGCCAGTTGAGTCGAACTTGCGTGTGCGCTTTCGAATTCACGGATTGTTGCGAGACATTGATCGTTTTAGTGGCCAACAAGCCGACCAAGTTGTGGCCCGTTTAAAGCTAATGTCGAAATTAGATGTCACTGAACGGCGGCAAGCGCAGAACGGCCGCTTTAAATTTCCTGCCGATGGACGCATGATTGACCTGCGAGTATCAACGCTACCATTGCATGATGGTGAAAGCATCGTGTTGCGCTTGCTTGAATTTGGTCTCAGTCAGTTGTCATTGCAAGAGCTGGGCTTTAGCCAAGATATCGCCGACTCGATGCAGCAAGCAATTAGTTCCCAGCAAGGGCTAGTATTGATTACCGGCCCGACCGGATCAGGTAAATCGACCACCCTATATGCATTGCTAAATCAGTTGAACAGGCCTGAGCTCAAATTGATCAGCATTGAAGACCCAGTTGAGTTAAACATTGCTGGCATCAATCAGATTCAAGTCGATGAAGACCACGGCATAAGCTTTGCATCGGCACTAAAAACGGTGCTACGTCAAGACCCCGACGTGATTATGGTTGGTGAAATTCGCGATGCCGAAACGGCTCAGCTAGCGGCTCAAGCGGCGCTCACCGGTCACCTAGTATTAGCGACTTTGCATACTCCCTCGGCCGCATCAGCGATCACTCGGCTAATAAATCTAGGGCTGCCGGAATACCTTGTGTCATCCACCGTAAAAGCGGTTTTAGCTCAACGCTTATTGCGACGCGTGTGTCGAGACTGTCAACGCGCGGATAGCTCAGAGGCTTGCTCGAATTGTGCTGGGCTTAAGTATTCAGGCCGGACTACGATTGCCGAGTATTTACCGCCGTCAGCCTTGGTCGGTCAAGTTTCTGAACAGGTCGGTCAAGTTTCTGAACAGTCTATGGCAACAAAACTACTGAACGGCATTAGTCTGCATGACGATGCAGCTCGCTTGATTGCCAGCGGAGAAACCGATCAAGCCGAAGTATTTCGGGTTTTGGGGTTTCATGCCCAGCCTAGCACTCAGCCTAATGAGTTAGTCTAGGCGACGGCACAAAGCGAGCTGAAATTATGCGCCAGTCTGATCAACTTATTTCCTTTGCTGAGGACCTTGCCGTGCTTCTTAATGCTGGCTCAGACCTTGATTCGGCATTAGGCTTGATGGTTAACTCACGATCCGACAGCCGCTTAAAACCAGTGTTATCGCGGATCAGGGGTAAGCTTAGACAAGGCGTATTGCTGAGTTCGGCATTACAGCAACACCCAGAGTATTTTGATAACTATGTTGTTGCTATGGTTCGAAGCGGTGAAGCATCTGGCCAATTAGCGACTGCGCTAGAGCAGCTCGCCGAGCAGTTAGAAAGCAGTCAAGAGCTAAAGAACCAGATCAACAATGCGCTGGTTTACCCCGCTATCTTGGCGGTTGCCATGGCTCTCAGCCTAGCCTTGGTGCTGGGTGTTATTTTACCAAAGCTGACCGGCTTGTTTGAATCCTTCGGCGGTGACCTTTCATTTGCGGCTAAAATTTTGTTAGCAGTAGGCCAGTTTATGGCAACGTGGGGTCAGACGATTCTATTCGTTGTTAGCGCTGCGATCATAGTGGCATATCTGTTGCAAGATCAGCTCAATAGTAAACAGCGAATTCAATCACTATTAAAGCGTATTCCCTTTATACGGCGGCTTTTAAGTCAAATTGAATTCGCGCGATTCACTTCGACCTTGTCAAGTTTGCTGGCGTCGGGTTTATCTCAAATCGATGCCTTGGCGATTGCCGCCGAGAGTTTCCGGCAAGCAAGCAACCGAGATCAGATTGAGCTGGCGATAAGTAAGATTAAAGAAGGCCAATCTCTGAGTAGTGCGATTAAGGCCGTCGAGGGCCTCGGCGACCTTTACGCTCACAGCATCGAAAGTGGCGAACGCGCGGGTCAACTACCGGCGACTTTGAGTGTTCTGGCACGACGATTAGAGAAAGATTTTAGCCGCCGCGCACAACGCTTGGCGTCGCTGGTCGAGCCAATTCTAATTCTTGCCTTAGGGTTAGTTATTGGGCTAATTATATACACCGTTTTTGCGGCCCTGCAAGGCATGGGGGACCTGCCGTTGTGAGCCTAATGTTACGCCAGCTAGGGCAGCGACAGTTAAGGCCCAGCCAGTTACGGCGACAGTCAACGGGATTCACCCTGCTTGAAATATTGATGGTGTTGGCTTTATTAAGCCTTATTGCCAGCATGTTGCCGAGCGGTCTGATGGGGCTGCACGCGAGAGCCGATCATCAAATGTTGGTTCAAAAGGTAGTCGTTGCAGCAAGGCAGTGCAGCATCACAGCACAACAGCAACAACGCTCGATTGGCCTCGGGTCAGAGGCATGCCCACTGCCAACAGATACTGAAAGGCTAACGGTAAATGCCGAATCGTTACCGCTGTTTCATGCCGATGGCACCGCCAGCCACACGGCGCACATTGTTATCGACACCGCTGAAGGCTCTATTATCAAGACCGCTGAAGGCTCTGTTATTGATA
>JAESTB010000337.1 GCA_016763815.1 Arenicella sp. | reverse complement strand
TGCATGATATCCCCATGCCGCCGCCGACACACAAAGACAACATGCCCGTGCTTAAGTCGCGACGTTCTAATTCATTTAACATAGACCCGATAATACAACCGCCGGTGGCACCTAATGGGTGCCCCATTGCAATTGAGCCACCAACAACGTTGGTGATGTCATGGCCGATATCTAAATCACGCATGTAGCGCATTGCCACTGAGGCAAAGGCTTCGTTAATTTCCCAAAGATCAATATCGTCTTTACTCATACCGGCCGCTTTTAATGCCTTTTTGGCAGAAGGCCCTGGGCCAGCTAACATAATAATTGGGTCGCTCGATATAATCGCCGTGGCTCGCACTTTAGCTCGAGGCTTCATGCTCAAATCCTTACCGGCTTGCTGCGAGCCAATTAGTACCGCGCTTGCACCATCGACAATGCCTGACGAATTACCTGGAGTATGGACATGATTAATACGCTCAAGTGTGTTGTATTTTTTTAGGATAATATCGTCAAAACCGTATTTGCCCATCTCTTCAAAAGAAGCGCGCAAACCACCTAGACCTTGCATGGTAGATTCGGCTTTAATGAAATCATCTCGTTCAAGAATGATCACACCATTTTTATCTCGCACAGGCACGACCGCGCTGTCGAACCAACCATTATCACGTGCGTTGGCAGCGCGCTTTTGCGACTCAAGTGCGTAGGCGTCTACGTCTTCACGTGTGTAACCATCGATGGTCGCGATGGTATCCGCACCAATACCTTGTGGTACAAAGCCCGATTTAATTGCAAACGCAGCGTCACCCGCCATCGCGCCGCCATCAGAACCCATTGGTACGCGAGACATGCATTCGATACCGCCAGCAACGATCAGGTTGTCCCAACCTGAGGCTACTTTGGCCGCCGCGGTATTAACCGCCTCTAAACCAGAAGCACAGAAACGATTTAATTGGACACCCGCCACTGACTCATCCCAGCCGGCGTTTTGTACGATCATTTTTGCAATATCACTGCCCTGCTCCCCAACCGGCGAGACACAGCCCATGATTACGTCATCAACATAAGACGTGTCTAAATCGTTACGCTGCTGCAATTCACGAAACAAACCAGCACCCAAATCGATCGGTTTTACTTCATGTAATGTGCCGTCAGTCTTGCCTTTACTTCGCGGTGTTCGCACAGCGTCATAAATATATGCGGTGTTGCTCATGGGAAACCTCTAATGAGAATTGTTATTGATTAATGCTATTTTACGCCGCCAATGTGAATCGGCAATGACAGAAGCTATCGATTAAATGGGCAATGGTTATTAATTTATAACACTAAATGTGCTTTAATTCGTGACATGAAAGAAATCACCATTGATTCAGCGTTCGCGCGCATGTTGCTTGAAGGCGCGCAATCGCAGAGCCTTGAATGCGACCCAATATTACTAAGTAATGGTATCTCGCGCTTATCCCTTGAAGAGCCCGGTACTCGAGTTCGGCTAGAATCGTTCGCCTCATTCGCGATCGAAATAATGCGAAGACTTGATGATGAGTTCTTAGGCCTAGGCGCTAAAAGGCAACCGCTTGGCAGCTTCAACATGATGTGTCGCAGTTGTATTAGCGCACGCGAAATTCGACGATCTTTGCGACGCACTGCAAATTTTTGGAACCTATTCAATAACACCTTCTCACATCGAGTAGAAGAAACCGAGAACTCAATAGCCTACATTTTAACCCCTATCGAAGGCTCGAGAAGCCTAAACAACTATATTGTAGAAGCCGTTCTATCGTCGGTGCATCGTTTTCATTGTTGGTTAGGTGGACAGTTTATTCCGCTAAGTCGAGTTGCGTTGAATCATCCTGAACCCGATTACAGTGACCAATATCGGGCATTATTTTATGGTGCACCAATAATTTATCAACAAAGCGAATCACGTTTCGAGTTTGATCTTCGCCATTCTCAGCTTGAAATTGTTCAAACCCCTGAAACGCTAGACCAGTACCTCGCCGGTAGCAACCTATCTCTACTGTATCAGCCAAAGAACTACCGAGTTATCAGCGACCAAGTTAGACAGTGGCTCGAGAGAAATATTAAACAAGGCAATTATCAAGCAACGCTAAAAGAAGCCGCGCTGTACTTCGAAATGAGCCAACAGGTTTTACACCGCCGATTACAAACAGAAGACCTGTCGTTTAAGGAGATAAAGATGCAAACGCGCCGCGATATCGCGGTCAATCTTCTATTCGACAATAAATACAAAATTGAAGAAATCGCCACTTTAGTCGGCTTTTCAGAGCCCAGTGCATTTATACGCGCGTTCAAGAGCTGGACCGGCTCGACCCCTCTTACCTATCGACATGGCAAACATTGAGTAGCTAAATGATCTAAGCTCTTTAGAAATGGCCTTTCGTAGCTATACTAAATGTATTCGAAAGCTAATTTTCAACCATCCCCGAGAGCTGCGCTTGTGACCTGGACAATTCTTATTACCTTGGCCCTACTTTGGTGGCTCATCGCTAGGTTTATTTTATCTGGCCCAGACTTAAGCCGTTACGATTCCTACGTAGGCGAAATATTTGAAGAGCACCCAGAAGACGTAGCCGCCACCGACCAATTCCTTGAAGTAATAAGAGGTGTTCGCCGAGATTCACAAAAAACCAAATCACTAAAGCACGGCTTCGCGATCGTTCGTAAGTTTGCCGATGAATTGTCAGATGACTTGCAGACAGACACCGTATTTAGTTCAGTGACGGCAAACGGAGTCAGTTGCGAATGGGCGGTTGCGAGCGGTGCAGATACGGCTAGGCGAATTATTTTTCTGCACGGCGGTGCGTTTCTATTTGGTAGTCCCAAGGGCCACCGAAGATTTTCCGATCAATTGTCAAAACTTGCTAATGCCGCGGTTTTGTCAGTGGATTACCGAATGCTGCCTGAACACAGCCGCATGAAAAGCATCATCGACTCACAGCACGCTTATCAGTGGGTTATTGAAAACGGCCCAGACGGGCCTCAAAACTGCGATTTCCTAATTGTCTCTGGCGATTCAGCCGGTGGTAATTTAGCGCTGATGCTTTCTAACTGGAGTAAACACGGTGCTACACGACGTCCGGACGGGGTTATTGGTTTTTCTCCATCAACCGACATGACCTTGTCATCGCCGACCATTAAACGCAACCGTGACACCGACAAAATACTTGGTGAAGGCTTAGGTTTGCTGGCTAAGCTACCGACCGCACTGCAAATGTGGGTTGGCTTGTTTACCATGCGCATTAATCCCTCGAATAAACTAGCATCGCCGGTTTTTGGCGATTTAGGCGATTTACCACCAACCCTTATTCACGCCAGCAGTAATGAGATGCTACTCGGCGAAGGTATACGTTATACCAATAAAGCGGTGGCCGCTGGCTCACCGGTAAAACTTCAAATTTGGAAAAACCAAATACATGATTGGCACCTTTTCAACATGCATAAAGGGTCGGCAAAAGAAGCCTGGGTTGAAGTGAAAAAATTCATTGACGGCTTACAGCCTGTCTAAGTAAACGTTACTTGCTTAGGCGACGGCGAGCAGTTAGAGACTACTCAATAGAAGTTGCCGAATTGTCACTCAATTATAGTAAACTTAGAAAAGAGAGTATAGAGCTTATTTCTGATAGAAAAGACATCATTTTAGTTGTCGATGAAGCACATAGAAGCCAGTATGGTATGGATGC
>JAESTB010000336.1 GCA_016763815.1 Arenicella sp. | reverse complement strand
GGTTACTCACGCCATGTGGGCAGGCGGTATCTTCGCCAAATAAGACAATGCAGAAGTAGGAACCTTTTGTGGCACCAACGGTTCGGTGAGCGTGATTGATAAACTCAGTTACCTCTTGAGTCGAGATGCCGTCGCGCAATATTCTAGCTGCGCTTTTGTGTACTTCAAGAGTCATATCTTTGGCACGCTGTAATAACGCCAGTTCAGCGCTCGATTTGCTCATGCGGCAGCCAGCGGTGATGGCACGAGCATTGACAAATTTTAGTTGTTGCTGAGCCTGTGCTAGACCATCACTGATGAAAAAGGAGCACGATTCATCCAAACCGACGACGCCAGATTCAATGCCCAGATTGGCAAGCACCTCGCCAAACAGTTGGTATGGGTTTTGATGCTCTTGCCAGCCGTTAATTTTGCCGTCTATTAGCGTATAGCCGTCGATAGTGGCAATCTCAAAGTGTGGTGCTATGTATTGCAGCTGGCCGCGAGCTGATAACACCGCGCCAACCATACGCTCGCTCGCACCCCAGCGTGTGCCAGTAAAGTAATAAAGGTTAGTGCCCGCGTTTAAATAGATCGCATCGATCTCGGCGGCCTTCATTAACGCGCATGCTTTGTTAATACGCGCCTGAAACTCGGCCTCAACGATCGGTACCACGCCTGACGTCATATCACTTAATCTCGCTAATTCGGATTGGGCATCGCTGCCACCAACACCAATAGTCATGTTTTTTCCCTCGGTAGCTTTCTACCCGTCGACTGTTTTAACTCGCGCTAAGCGCAAATACACGTTATAAAGCGTGCTCGTAAACTTACTTCGCTTAGGAACACCGCTCGTGGCCACAAAACCAACTATTTATAAACTGAGGATTGCACTCTCTGACCTCGAACGCAACTACTATGACACGCTGAATTTAACCATTGCGTTACACCCGTCTGAGACTCCTGAGCGCATGATGGCCCGAGTTATGGCCTACTGCATCAATGCCCAGGAAGGGATAAGCTTTGCTAAAGGTTTAAGTGATGTCGACGAGCCAGATATTTGGATTCGCACCATGGACCAGCAAACCAGTCTCTGGATTGACGTTGGTGAGCCGTCGCACGATCGTGTTAAAAAAGCATCGCGCCAAGCAAAACAGGTGAGAGTCTACAGCTTTAACTCCAAGTCAGATGTTTGGTGGGACCAAGGTAAGTCAAAGTTTGGCATGTTGAAGGCCGATATTTTTCGCTTTAATCATTCTGAAATAGAGGCATTGACTGAGTTGCTTGCTCGTACAATGGACCTTTCGGTGACTATTACTGGGCAATCTGCCTACGTTGCGGGCGAGAATGGTGAAGTCGAAGTGAATTGGGAAATATTGCAGTCGAAGACCTGAGTATAATGACGGTGCGCACCGACAAAGCTTAGAATTTTAAAGATTGATTTAGAAATCGAGGTTGGAGTAAAAACGGCTGTATTAGTAAGCTACTGCGCGATGTCTTTATAAAACATTGAGAACTTTCATTGGTTTTATCTTAGCTTTTCGGTGTCCTCGAGCCACTGTCTAAAAATAGTTAGATTAATTTGAATCCAAAGCTGTTCGATTCGCATCTAAAAGAATATCAAACAGGTTAGAACGCCTTTTTACCGTTCCAGCCTCCAATTAATAGTCATTTGTAAATTAAGTTTGGGGTTTTTAGACTTATTTAGAATTGAACTTTTGCTAATATCAATTGAGAATAGATTATGGAACTTGCGAGATTTAAGCCTTTTTTACTGGGCGTGGGTATCATATTGGGCGCCATCGTCGTGGTGTTCGCTTTGAAGGCTCTAAAGCCTCAGACTGAAAAAGAAGAAACCACTAAGCCGCCTCTTATGGTGCGTACAGTTATCGCCTCACATAAGGAACAAGTGGTGTTTTCCACTTTTCAAGGCGACGTGCGTGCTAAAACTGACATCGAACTCGTGACTCAAGTTACCGGCAAGGTAATGTTAGTATCTGACAAGTTTATTGAAGGCGGTGAATTCAAGGCTGGTGAAACCCTATTGCAGATAGATGATGCAGACTATTTGGTTGCATTAAAGTCAGCACAGGCCTCTGTTGCCTCGGCTCAGGTCGACATTGATATAGAACGAGCAACTGCGGCTACCAATGCCAAAGAATGGCTTGACCTACAGGATAAGCCAATTGAAGAAGCTAACCCTTTACGCCTGAATAAACCGCAGATTGATAGAGCCAATGCTCGCCTAGATGCCGCGAAGGCAGAATTGGCGGCGGCGATGTTAAATTACAACCGTACCAAAATCAGTGCCCCGTTTGATGGCCGAATTATGTCTAAGTCAGCAGAGCTTGGACAGTTTATGGCCCGTGGTTCAAGTATTGGCCGCGTGTTCGCTACCCAAACCATGGAAGTTCGAATTCCAATGACAGATGTGCAAATCAGCGAACTGGGCCTAACCCTAGGGTACTCTGCTCGAGCCGCAGGCACCGATGGGCTGCCTGCGACGGTCACGGTGTTGTTTGGGGCCGAACAACATTTGTGGCAGGGTTTCGTTAAAAGTGTTGACGCCAGTGTTGATAGCACAACTCGCTTATTTTTCGCTACAGTAGCAGTAGATAACCCGTTTAAACAGCATGCAGGTCAGACCGTACCACTTGTTCCGGGTTTATTTGTTGATGTGCAATTGTCGTCACCGAATAAGCTCTCGGGCTTGCAGGTTCCGCGTACAGCGCTGCGCAATGGTAATCAGGTTTATGTTTATCAAGATGATAAATTACGCTTCAAGAATGTTAAGACGGTTTATACCTCGCGCGAAATGGTCATTCTCTCTGAAGACACAAACTCTGAGCTAGTGTTGGGCGATGCCGTTATTACATCACCGGTGCCCGGTGCCTATGAAGGCATGCCGATTAAATTGCCTGAAGGATTGTTAGCTGATGGGGTTGAGGGCATTGAAAGCCCTGACGCTGAGAGCTCTATCGTGATTGAAGCAAAGGTTGATGTCGTAGAACAGCCGTTAGATTCAATGATCGAAGAACCACAAGAGCAACGCCTTGAAGGCCTTGAGGTTGACGCGCTAGACGCCAGTCACGATCAGCAAGCGGCAGAAGAAATTGTCTCGCCTGAGTCATCGGGTGGCGGATCTAATGACGCTGCAGAGCCAGGCTAAACTCACCACCAATAAACACCTAAGACAAACCAGTAAGAAGAGGAGTTAGACATGAAAGGCATGATCAGATGGTGGGCTGACAATCACGTAGCCGCGAATTTGTTGATGATCGCAATTTTAATTGCTGGCATCGTTGGGTTTTTTAAGCTCGAGAAAGAGATTTTTCCAACTATTCCGTTTCCTGGAATGCAGGTTATTGTTACCTGGCCTGGCGCTAGCCCGAAAGACGTAGAACAACAAGTGATCTCCAGAATTGAAGAATCGCTGAAGGATTTAGAGAGCCTTGACTGGGTGCGTTCTGAATCTGGGGAAGGCTGGGGTGGCGTGTTTATCATGGCTGAAAGCAGCTCGAACTTCGCATCGGTAATGGACGATGTCACTAGTCGAGTTCAAGGCATTTCGAGCTTGCCGCCTGGTATCGAACAGCCTCGCATCACTCAATGGGTTACGCGCAACGAAATGATGCGTGTCGCGGTACACGGTGATGCCGATGAACGCACTCTGAAACGCTTGGCTGAAAAGATGCGACGCGAAATTGCGCAGCTCAAAGGCGTATCCATCGTTGAAACCTTTGGTACCCGCAATGAAGAAATCTCTATAGAAGTAAGCGAGAGCGCGCTGCGTCGTTACCGAGTCTCTTTTGATGAGATAACACGGGCTATTCGAGGCGCGTCGATCAATTTATCAGCTGGTAATGTGCAAACCTCGGGCGGCATATACACCTTACGCACTGACAACCTAGCCGACACTGAGGTCGACTTTTCAAGTATTGTGATACGGCAGCTGCCAGAAGGCGGCGTGATTACTGTCGGCGATGTTGCAACGGTTATCGATGGCTTTGAAGAAGACGAAATTTTGGCAACGCTTAATGGCGAACCAGCGGTTTTAATTCAGGTGATGTCGAGCGAAGTGATGGACGTGGTGTTAATGTCCAAATCGGTCAATGAATGGTTGGAGAAGCGCAAAGATGACCTGCCTGAAGGCATAAGCCTGACTCTATGGACCGATGCTGCTGATGATTTTGAATCACGCATGT
>JAESTB010000335.1 GCA_016763815.1 Arenicella sp. | reverse complement strand
AGTCCAAGGAAACTTGGACCCTGGCGTTCTACTCGGAGATGCAAGTCAAGTGAGGGAGGCCGTGCATGCCATCCTGGAAGCGAATGGTCAGCGCCCGGGGCACGTTTTCAATCTTGGACATGGACTCCTGCCACAAACTTCACTTGAGAACCTTCAAGTTTTGAAAGACGCGGTACATCAGCATGCCATCCAACCAAGCTAACCTTTCCGAAGCACTGGTCGAGAAATACGACTGCACCGGACCGCGGTACACCTCTTACCCGACCGCTCCAGTGTGGAGCGATGCCTTCCAAGAAACCCATTGGCATGCCGCCCTAAAGGAAGCGAATCGGCAAAAGGACGAAACGCTTGCACTTTATGTGCACCTTCCATTCTGCGCCAAGCGCTGTTTGTTTTGCGCTTGCAATGTTGTCATTTCCAGTCGTGACGATGTCCTGCAAGATTACCTAGCTCGTCTAGAAAAAGAGATCGAACAAGTTGCCGAGCATCTTCCCGATCGACGCAAAGTCAGCGGTATTCACTGGGGCGGAGGTACGCCGACACATTTGCCCCCTGCAGAGCTAGAGCGGGTGTGGTCGAAGCTGAATGACATGTTCGACATCCAACCCAATGCTGAACTTTCCATTGAGGTGCATCCTCCGGTGACCACGGATTTGCAACTGGAGACTTTGGCGCGCCTCGGTTTCCGGCGTATGAGTCTTGGAGTGCAGGATCTTGATTCTGGAGTGCAAGATTTAATCTATCGGCATCAGACGGTGGAGCAGACCGAGCACGTACTCACCAAGGCGCGTGAACTTGGCTTCAACAGTGTCAACTTCGATCTGATTTACGGGCTTCCGGGACAAACCATGGACACCTGGAATTTCACCTTGGACGAGGTGTTGCGTATGCGTCCGGACCGTCTTGCGATTTATTCTTATGCGCACGTGCCATGGTTGCATCCGCATCAGGAACAAATGCCGGGAGATCAAATGCCGGCCTCCGAGCTGAAGATTGAATTGTTGCGCACCGCCGCACGCCGCTTGCAGGAGGAGGGTGGATACAGCGAAATCGGATTCGATCACTTCGCCTTGCCAGAGGATGAGATGGCCATCGCAGTGGGGGAGCACCGTTTGTATCGCAACTTCATGGGGTATACGGTGAAGCCGGCGTCGGATTATGTGGGCTTCGGTATGTCAGCGATTAGCGAAGTGGGGCATGCCTTCATGCAGAACCACACCAAGTTGAATCGTTGGAACGCAAGCTTGGATGAAGGGCGCAGCGCGGTTTCGAAAGGACATGCGTTGGACCTCGATGATCAAGTGCGAAAAATTGTCATCGAACGGCTCATGTGCAATCAGCGTATAGCTTACGCCGAAGTGGAATCCATGAGTGGCCGCGTCTTCCAAGAACACTTCGCCGAGGCATGGGAGGCACTCGCGGAAATGGAATCGGATGGCCTGGTGATTCGTGGAGAGGAAGAGTTGGTGGTGACCGATTTAGGGCGACACTTTCTGCGCAATGTGTGCATGTTGTTTGATCGTTATCTTGAGCAGCAGCTTAAGCAGGGACGATACTCGCGTACGATATGAATCAGCCACGTACCGGTGTTTTGCTCATGCAGATGGGCGGACCTCGAAACCTCGATGAGGTTCAGTCCTACATCTGCAATCTGTTCCAAGACCCCTATTTGGTGCAGTTGCCGGCACCCATCTCATGGTTTCGTAAGCCGCTAGCGCACTGGGTGGCAAAGCGGCGTGCGCCGGTGGTGAAAGCGCAGTACCAAAAGATTGGTGGGAGTTCTCCGAACAACGCCATCACCATAGAGCAAGCTAGTCTGTTGCAGACAGCTCTGCAGGGACATGGGGATATCCGCTGCTACGCCGCTATGGCTTACACCCCGCCGACGGTGGGGGAAGCGTTGCGCCAATCCATTGCAGATGGCTGTGAACGTTGGATTGCCTTACCCATGTTTCCTCAATACAGCACTGCAAGCACCAAGGCTATCTTCGCCGACCTGGATCAGTGCATGAAGGAGCAGGGTGCAGATCTTCGTCAAGTAACCAGAATCATGCGTTGGGGGTCGCGTCCTGATTACTTGGATGCGGTGACCGCAATGACCATGGAAACCCTTGAGGCTGCACGTAAAGTCTCTGCGCAAGCGCCACACTTGGTGATTTCCGCACACGGTTTACCGGTCTCCTATGTCAATGCAGGAGACCCTTATGTAGATGAAATCGAAGACTGTGTTGCTGGACTACGCGCACGTTTACCGCAAGACCAGGACTCGACTTTGGCTTATCAATCGCGCGCGACTCCGCGTCCTTGGGTTAAGCCATCGACCATTGAGACTCTGCAAAAACTCGGTTCCGAAGGAATCAAGAACATCGTGGTGCTACCCATTTCGTTCGTCAATGATCACATTGAGACCTTGTTTGAAATAGACCAAGAGCTGCGCGATGAGGCCCTTGAAAGTGGTGTGGAGCATTATGCGCGGGTCCCAGTGTTCAACACCGATGCCGCGCTCATCGCCATTCTGAAATCCATCGTCGTGGAATCCTTGCCCAAGTGAAAACTGACGTCGCAGTACTAGGTGGAGGCTTAAGTGGTTTAGGCTGCGCTAATTTTTTGCGTCAAGCAGGTTTCCAGGTTGCGGTGTTTGAGAAGGGCGCCATGCCAGGTGGCAAAGTCCAAACAAAGTGCGAAGACGGTTATGTGGTGGAGCTTGGTCCACTCGGTTGGCTAGATAAGGAACCTTCCGTGGGCGCTTTTGTTCGCGGCCTTGGGCTGGATGCTTTGCCAGCTGAAGATGCGCAAGGACAACGCTGGCTGCTAAAGGATGGGAGCTTACATTTGCTTCCTTCAGGCCCGCTCAGCTTTTTGCGCACGCGCCTTCTCTCGATGGGTTCCAAACTCCGCCTGATGCAGGAGCCGTTTATTTCTGCCCGGCGGGATGGAGAGGAGAGCATTCACGATTTTGCCACTCGCCGTTTTGGTAAAGGAGTTGCGGACACTTTTTTCGGCGCCATGGTGTCTGGGGTTTTCGGTGGCGATGCACGCCAACTATCCGTGCAAGCGGCATTTCCGCTCATGGCTGGATGGGAATCCGAATCGGGCTCCTGTGTGCGTGGTGCCATCCGCCATATGCGCAGAAAAAGGGCACAACAAAAAGCCACTGAGGTAGTAGCGACGAGCGGCAAGTTGTGCAGTTTGCAGCAAGGCATGGGGCAGTTGCTTGAAGTCGCGGCGCAGTCT
>JAESTB010000334.1 GCA_016763815.1 Arenicella sp. | reverse complement strand
TTGCTGCGGCCCAATGAGGTTTTGAATGGGTCACATCCGCAAAAATTATTTCCATTCATCGCCATTTTGTTTGCCTCAGGCCTTGATGTTGGCCTGATAATGTTTCCTTTAGTCGAGTTCCCAATCTATGCCGCAGAAGAACCCTACCAGTTTACTAACCCGTTGGCATTCATGTTTGGGACCTGGGGTTTCATAATATGGGCTATGTACTTTGTTACCACGTTTTACTTCTGTGCCATTGAACCCAAGCTGAAAATTTTTGAGATTCCGTTTGTTAAATTAATAAATAACGTCGTCATTATTGGCACCTGCGCGTTCACCGGCTATTTATTTCTATCGTATCTACCTGATTATGTGCAGGGTATTTCTAACCTGGTTAAATACGCCCTAGTTGCTACGGTGGTTGTCGCTGCGGTGTATTCGAGCACTAAACTAGCGTATGTGAAGGTGCTGAGTGTTGGCTCTACATGGGTGTTTTTTGCGCTAATTTGCAGCGTTTGGCTCTATAGTGGCGCTGGCTTTGGTGGGCTGGGTAACAGTATCGTTCTGGCGCTTGATTACTTTCCAAACATACACAAATTTTTAGCACCTGTGACTGACTATCATGGTTTCTACCTATTTTGGTGGATGGCTTGGAGCATTATGATTGGCCAGTTTGTGTCTCGATTCGTAGGCAATTTAAAGACCTGGCAATTATTAATAGCGTTATTGGTTTTTCCATCGATCCCAATTTTAATTTGGTTTTCGGTTTTACACTATTTCTTTCAAAGTGGCAGTACAATGAGCCCAATCATGAACTTGGTGATGGTGTCGGTGGGGATCCTATTTGTAATCAACTCACTGGATTCGCTTACCCGCTTATATACCGTCAATCTGGATATTTCAGTTGAGCGATTTGGTTCATTAAAATACCTGATCGGCAATTTTCTTTTATTGTTCGGGCTAATTTTGTTATACCAATTTACGCCGTTCAAAATTGAATGGGTGGGCCTAGTCGTTATTGGTTTGTATGTCATCACCAGCGTGTTGATATTTGTTAGACGAGACGCTCTAAAAAAATAGAATGGGAGCTTGAAAATGATTGACCGCTACAGAAAAAATCGGTTTTCTACGGCGTGAGTGAACTAAAAGAGATCCTCTTTTAGTTCACTGCAGAGTGCGTATCACGCTTACTCTCGTTTAAACCGTCTTGGCTTTTGAAGCCGACGCAGCTTCAATTTCATTCAAGCTTCTAAGCGGCTCATTCGGACGCTGACTGGTCGCCCAGTTTTGATCTAACCAAGGCTCAGTTTCAAGCCCAACTAGAGCCTGACGGTTGCGGATAATATCAGCGGCTTTTTCCGCCACCATCATGGTCGGCGCATTCAAATTTCCATTGGTAATCGACGGAAAAATAGAAGAATCAACCACGCGTAAGCTATCGATGCCGCGAACTCGACATTGGCTATCAAGCACCGCCATCTGATCGTCATCGGCACCCATTTTACACGTACAAGACGGGTGGTAGGCACTCTCAACGTTTTCACGCACCCAAGCATCAATGCTTTGGTCTGAGCTTACGTCGATACCAGGTTGAATTTCGTCGCCACGAAATTCATCCATGTAAGGTTGGCCTAATATTTCGCGAGTCAATCGAATACATCGGCGCCAATCTTGCACGTCGGATTGATCTTCAAGGTAGTTAAATTTAATAATCGTGCTAATGCGGGGTCACTATTACTGATCCTGACACTGCCACGACTTTTGGGCTTATTAGGGCCTACATGGACCTGAAAGCCATGACCTTATATGGCGGCCTTGCCGTCGTATCTCATCGCCGCCGGCAGAAAATGATATTGAATGTCTGGCCACTTTCGTTTTTCACTTGAGCGTATAAAAGCACAAGATTCAAAATGATTGGTACTGCCTAAGCCCGATCGAAAGAAAAGCCATCGCGCGCCAATCAAGCCCATACTAAGCAGATCTAATTTACTATTAAGTGAGATGGGTTTTTTACAATGATATTGAAAATAGACTTCCAAATGGTCTTGTAGGTTTTCACCCACGCCGGGCAGTTCGTGCAATAGCTCAACACCGGCGTCTTTTAAGACCTCCCGCGGGCCAATACCCGAGTGCTGCAATAGGCTTGGCGAACCGATTGACCCGGCCGACAATATTACTTCCTTGCTGGCGTAGCGGCTGTGCAATTTTCCTCCACGTTGGTACTCAATACCGATGGCTTTCTTGCCATCAAATAGAATGCGCTGAACCAAGGCCTTGGTCTCAATGGTCAAGTTTTTTCTTTTTCGTATCGGCTCTAGATAGGCTCGAGAAGTTGAGTCACGAACGCCTTTGTCTACGTTCATGTCCATCGCCCCAAAGCCTTCTTGTTGCTCACCATTGTAATCCTTGGTTAGCGGGTAACCGGCTTGCTGCCCCGCTTTAACAAATGCTTTGTACAAGGGGTTAAGCATATTATTGCCATTACCGACGGTTATTGGCCCATTTGTACCGCGGTATTTACTTGGCTTTCCTTGCCAGGTTTCTAATTTTTTAAAATACGGAAGACAGTCTTTATAGGCCCAGCCCTGAGCGCCTAATTGTTGCCACTGATCAAAATCAAAGGGGTTACCTCTAACGAAAACCATGCCGTTAATCGACGAGGAGCCCCCGAGCACCTTGCCACGTGGACAATGCATTTTGCGATCACCTAAATGTGATTCTGGCTGCGAAAAGAAATCCCAATTATAGCGCTTAGTATTCATCGGATAGGAAAGCGCGGTTGGCATTTTAATGAAAATGCTCTGGTCACTACCACCCGCTTCTATTAGCAAAACACTAGTGCTGCCATCTTCGCTTAGCCGATTTGCCAAAATACAACCAGCCGAGCCAGCACCAACAATAATGTAATCGTAGCGATCAGAATTCATCATAAATACCTAAACAAAAATTGAGGCAAGCTACCCAGTGTGAACAGCTTGCCTATCAAATTCTAAACCCTGTTCCCAGCCCTGTTCAAGGGTGAATGTCAGCTTAGAAATTATACTTGAAGCTGGCTGAAACTCGACGTGGCGGAGCAAAAACCTGAATTGTGTAACCAACGATATCATAACTGTAGGTCAAGGCCTCTTCGTCGCTGAGGTTGCTAACATTTAAGCCCACTTCCCATTTGCCGTCAGCGTCAGCAAGCTGCACACCCGCGTTGACCATTGTATAGGCGTTACCGGTGGTGATTTCAGATTGAATAGTGTTGAATGATCGCTCATCGGTATAGTTGGCTGACACCTGAGCTGAGAGCTCGTTGCCGCCACGCAATGTCCATGCTTTTCTGACCAGTCCGTTAACCGATAAGTCCGGCGCTAATGCCGCATTTTGGTTAACCACACCTCGCTCGGCATTATTTACTTCAGTGTCCATCACGCTCAACCCGAAAAGAAAGTCCCAGCCACCATCGGTGGAATAGACCGACTCGAGTTCGGCCCCTGAGAATTTTGCCTCAGAGTTCAAAAGCAAACTGGTAGTACCTTCAAAGAAGAACGCTTGAAAGTTCTCATAGTCGTAGTGAAAGGCACTGGCGTTAACACGTAAGTTGCCAAATTGATTCTTAGTGCCGATTTCATAGGCCGTCAAGATCTCGGGGTCGAAACCAATTGCCGCTAGCGTTGGTGCTTGGCCGCCGTAGGAGTCGGTATTAAAACCGCCGCCTTTTACGCCGCGACTAATACCGGCATAAAGCAAACTGTCGTCTGTTTTCTGCCAATCGAGTTGCAACTTTCCTGACCACTCTTTGTCGGTGCGCGCAATGTTATGACGCTGACCGTCATTTAAAAAGCCACTCCCAGGGGTCGCGTCTTCGACAAACAAATAATCTATTTCCTTATCGTCCCGAGTCCAACGTGCACCAGCGGTTAAGGTCAAATTGTCGGTCAAGAGATAGTCAAGCTGACCGAACGCCGAGATTGTTTCGGTAGAATTGGTGGCTTCAAAACGAGGTACAAAACCAGCTCCAAATGCAGCGAATTTGAAAGCACCATAAAAGCTGTTATCTATATCTAGATAGTACGCACCGGCAATCCATTTGAGTGAATCGGTGCCGCCACTAATACGTATTTCTTCAGAAAACTGATTTATATCGGCGCCCGCTTCATAGGTCGCATGTTGCGTAACGCCGTCGTTGTAATAGGTTGAGTTAGTGCTGTCATCGTCTTCGCGATAGTCTTTATCACTGGTCGTGTAGTCGGTCACCGAGGTTAATTCCAAGCCGTTGCTGAGCTCAGTATTAAATATCGCGGTAAGGCTAGACGATGAACGTTCAACGCCACTATCGAAGTCAAATGCACCGGCGTTAATGTCACCATCGCCATCATCGATACCGGCTAGGCGGTTAGGGTCGCCTTCAAATGCGCCACCGAAACGAACTTCGCCATCATCAATGGCATCATCAAAACCAAAAATGCCATAAGTGCTATAGCGGCAATCAGCATCAGATGGTGCTGTTGTGCAATAGCGCCGATCGGCTACATTTGACCCGGCGCCGGTCGAGGCAACGGAGTTATATACGCCACCTGTGGCGTCAATTTCGGTGTGTTGACCAATCAGTAATAGATTGCTTGATTCGCCAAAATCAATATCTAAGATACCGCGCACGGAGGTGGTATCATCGGCACGCTTGTCTTCGCCAATACGGTTTTCAATGTAGCCATCGTCTTGATTATGGTAGATCGCCAATCGACCGCGGACGGTATCACTTAAAGGGCCACTGACAACCCCTGTCACACCAACTTGGCCGTAGTCGCCTACAGTAATGCCGACGCTTGATTGCTTTTCTTCGGTAGGTTTGTTGCTAATAAAATGTACCAAGCCGCCGGTTGCATTACGACCGTAAAGGGTGCCCTGCGGGCCGCGTAGAACTTCGATTCGCTTAATGTCAAAAATGGGTGCTCCGGATGCTCCCGGAGACGAAATGTAGGCTTCATCTCGGTAGATCGCGATAGGCGCTTCTTGGCCTTCAGCAAAATCAAGTTGGCTTACTCCGCGTATAGAGAAAAGTGCAATGTTGCCAGGATCACCAGTATTTGACGTGGTCGTAAGGCCAGGAGTTTGGGCGGCGACATCTAAGCTGTTTTCCCAACCGAGTGCTTCCATTTGCTTGCCAGAAAAAGCGGTAATGGCAACGCCAACATCCTGCAATCCCTGCTCTCGCTTTTGAGCGGTGACGACTATCTCTTCAAGTAGCGCTGATTGAGCCGGTAGTGCTGTGGCCAACATCACGCCAATTGCTATCGCTGAAAGTATCGGTTTTGAAGACTTCATTATAATTCTCCTCTGAATTTACTCGATGTACGCTGAGCTGGATATTAATTAACCCTATTATTTTAAATATATTGAACGTTCAATAAAAAACACCCTATAGTACTTTTATAGAGTGGTCAAACGAATCGAGTGGATTGTCTAAGTCCAAACAACTGATCAACTTTTTCTCTATTATGGTCGGAATACACAAACGCTCAACTCCTCACACTCGCAAAAACAACAAAGAAAGAGATAGCAATTGTCAGAAATTCCCGCAAGCCAATACACTAAAACCTTTTCTGAATTACTTAATAAAGCTAAGTTGAGTTTGGCCGTTACCACCTATCAAGCTAAAAAATTGGTGCTGCTACGGGCGCAAGGCGAGCAGATTAATACCCACTTTATTGATATGGACCGGCCAATGGGCTTGGCCTTTCAAAATGGCCGCTTGAGCGTGGGAAGCGGAAACACAATAGTAGACTATTTTAATTCAGCTAACGCCGCAGCTAAGCTCGAAAGTGCTACCCATCACGACGCTGTATTTTTACATCGAAGAACCCACGTAACGGGTGACATTGATGTCCACGAAATGGCGTTTGATGACGGCGGAGAACTGTGGCTTATCAACACTAAGATGTCCTGCTTGTGTACCCTGGATGTGAACTATAGTTTTGTACCAAAATGGAAACCTCCGTTTATTAGCAAATACGACTCAACAGACCGCTGCCACCTGAATGGTTTAGCCATGCGCGACGGCAAACCTAGGTATGTAACAGCCCTTGGGGTTTCTGATGAAGCGGCTGGTTGGCGCACAAACAAAGCGTCGGGAGGCATTGTAATGGACATAAAAAGCGATAAAATCATTGCTGATGGACTGTCGATGCCCCACTCCCCACGATGGTATAAAGACAGGCTCTTTGTTTTGGAATCCGGGGCTGGGCGGTTGCTTACCATTGATCTGCAAACCGGCCACAAAACCACCGTTGCCGAGGTGCCTGGGTTCTGTAGAGGAATAGATTTTATTGGCCGTTATGCGGTAATAGGTTTATCTCAAATTAGGGAGACCGCGATGTTCGCCGGCCTACCGTTAACCAAGCGCAAGGAAGATCGTCGCTGCGGCGTCTGGATAGTTGATTTAGTCAGTGGCGAATCCGCCGGATACCTGTCGTTTAACACCGGCATTGAAGAGATTTTTTCGGTACAAGTTCTACCTATGAGCTACCCAACCTTGCTCGGCTTAGACAGTACTCTATTGGGCTCATCCTATTCAGTACCGGCAAGCGCTATTGAGCATTTCGTATCGGCAAAGCCACAGCAAATAGAGAGTGATAAAGCACGGGAGTATCATCAGCGAGGTGACCACGAAAACGCCATTGAGCTTTATAAAGGTATCCTCGAGTGCGACCCCGACAACATCGACACCTTGTATAACCTTGGCCATGCTTTATCAAAAAGCGGACAATGGGATGACGCCATTGACTACATTGACCAAGTTATAGTGATACAACCCGAGCACGCGCAAGCATGGAATGTTAGAGGTCATTTCTTTGCCAATAAACAACAGTTTCTTACCGCCATCGATAATTATAATACGGCCATCGCCATTGACCAGCAATATGCGTCGGCGCATTACCACAAAGCCTGTGCGCAACTTTCCAACGGTGATTATGTTTCTGGATTAGCAGGGTATCAATGGCGAACCCTGATGCCTGGCTTCAAGCAGATCAATTTGCCACACCCCAGGTGGCAGGGCGAAGACATTTCAGAAAAAACCCTACTCGTTGTAACCGAGCCTAATGCTGAAGATAGCATTTTGTTTTCGCGCTACCTAGCCCTTGCGAAGGGCAAATGTGAACGACTGATAGTGGTCTGCGATGAACCGCTAATAACGCTATTTGAAGAGTTTGATTGTGTCGATGAAGTACGACAACATGGCCAACTGCCTAGTGAACTATTTGATGTTTACACCATGATAGGCTATTTGGGTGCGTTTTTTTCTACCGAGGCGAGCCTAAACTCTACCCCTAGTTGTTATCTAAAAACCGCTAAGACAGCAACAAAAAAACAAATAATTGGCAATCATGAGTTTGCCAAGGATCGGGCTAAAATAGGCATTGTATGGTCTAGTGCTCGAGCCAATCATTCTAATAGCGGGTTTACTATTGAAGATTTTTTGCTGCTAGTCAGCATCCCAGACGCTGATTTTTATAGTTTTCAACAAGGCACAAGCGAACAGGAGCGGGCGATATTGGCCGAGCAGAATGTCATCAACCTGGAATCGGAAATGAGCAGTTTTCATCAAACTTCTAGATTTCTTGAGAACATGGACTATGTGATATGCGTGCCTTGTACTGTCGCACACCTTGCCGGCGCTCTCGATGTAACCGCACTGCTAGTCACCACGGATCACGATGATTGGCGATGGGCCGAGAATAAATCAATAAGTAGATGGTATCCATCTACCCGGGTAATGCGCGCAAAGTCAAGACAGCCGCCGACCGTATTAATTCAACAGTGTAAAGATTTAATTTGCGATAAAATTAGGCAGCAGGCAGGCACCGCTTAAGGGCATCCGCGGCGGTGTCTTAATATGAGACCTCAGCATAACTCAGTAA
>JAESTB010000333.1 GCA_016763815.1 Arenicella sp. | reverse complement strand
CGTAGGCTTACCTAACGTTGGTAAATCAACTCTTTTTAATGCACTTACCAACTCAGGCATTCAAGCTGAGAACTACCCGTTTTGTACCATCGAGCCAAATGTAGGGATGGTTGAGGTTCCAGACCCTCGCTTACAACGCCTGACGGAGCTTGCTGAACCTAACAAAACCATTCCGGCTACCATGGAGTTTGTTGATATTGCCGGCTTAGTAGAAGGGGCCTCAAAAGGTGAAGGTTTAGGCAATAAGTTCTTAGCAACCATTCGCGAAGTAGATGCCATTGCCCACGTTGTGCGTTGTTTCGACGATGAGAATGTGATTCACGTTGCCGGCAAGGTTGATCCAGCATCGGATATCGAAGTAATTCATACCGAGCTTGGTTTGGCTGATATGGATACGGTTGAGAAGGGCATTGAACGTGTTGCCAAGCGGGCAAGGTCCGGTGATAAAGAGGAGATGAAGTTTAAAGAGCTTCTAGAGAAAATTCATGCTCATTTGGATACGGGTGAGTCGGTTCGCTCTATGGACTTAGATAAAGACGATTATGAAAAAATTAAACCGCTTTGTTTAATGACCGCTAAGCCGACCATGTACATCGCCAACGTCGATGAAGCCGGTTTTGAAAATAATCCTCATTTAGAGTCTGTTAACGCTATCGCTAAGAATGAAGGCGCAGGCGTGGTGGTCATCTGTGCGGCCATTGAGGCTGAGATCGCCGAATTAGACGATGAAGAAAAAATCGAATTCTTAGAGGAAATTGGTCAGCAAGAGCCCGGTTTAGATCGTGTGATTCGGGCCGGTTATGAGCTGCTTGGCTTGCAAACGTATTTCACCGCTGGTAAAACAGAAGTGCGCGCTTGGACCATTCGTAAAGGTTACACCGCACCGCAAGCGGCCGGTGTAATTCACACTGATTTTGAGCGAGGTTTTATTCGTTCAGAAACCACCGCTTTCGAAGACTACGATAAGTACGGTGGTGAGCAAGGCGCTAAAGAAGCCGGCCGTTTTCGGTTAGAGGGCAAGGATTACATCATGCAAGACGGAGACGTTGTGCATTTTCGCTTTAACGTTTAAATTGCTTCTATAAACTAAATTATCTCTGTAAATATGAAGAAAGCTAATAAAAGCTTGCTTTGGGATTAATAAATACGCTTGCTTATATCCTAGATCATCCGCTGGATAAAGGGCGGAGATGCGCTTCGTCTGGTGGTAGTTGAAATCTCGATTAAGTTCTGGTGATATCCAATTTAACTGGGTTAACAACGCTAAAATATTGGCCTCTACGGGGGAAACGGGCGTCACAGGAATTATTTACTGTGGCTGCATGAGTTCTCTGATATGGGATTCTTATTGCATGCTCTCAGGCCCGACGATTTTTTTGTCGATATCGGTGCCAATGTAGGGTACTACACGGTGTTGGCATCAGCGTCGATAGGGGCCAAGACCATTTGTTTTGAACCGATTCCTTTGACCTATAGTCGATTAATTTCAAATATAGACGTTAATAACATGAGTCAGAAAGTCACGGCACAAAATGTCGCCCTTGGTGATACATCGGGGGAACTGACATTTTCGGCAGATGCAATTGCATGAATCATGTGATAGATGATCACCAGTCGTGGCCCGCTAGCGTGACCGTCCCAGTAGGTACTTTGGATGAATGTCTAAAAGAGGTTCCCTTGTTAATGAAAATCGATGTTGAAGGCTGTGAGATGCAGGCGCTACGGGGTGCGGTTTCAATATTATCGAACCAAAGCCTGTGTGCGGTGATATTAGAGCTAAATGGCAGCGGTGAGCGTTATGGCTTTGACGACGCCCAATTTCGCAGCTTATGTTTGAATACGGTTTCGAGCCCTATGAATACCAGCCTTTTAGCCGTCAGCTTGCGATGCTCAAGGGGAATGGCGATGTTTCGAGGCGCCATGTTTCTAATAACCATGTTTCCGGCAATACCCAGTTTTTGCGGAATGTTGAAGCCCTTCAAAAACGTATCGATACTGCCCCAAAGGTTGAGGTTCACGGCATAGTTTTTTGAATGCCAGAAAAGGGCTTTGTGTGTAGAAAAATTCTTTGAGTGTAGAAACTCCTTAGTGAATAACAAAACAGAAGGAAGATAATGAAAGTTAACAAAGTGCTAGCCGCTTCTCAAGGGCCTAAGCTGTCAGAAATTGTTCAAGGCTACTGGCGTATGGGTGATTGGGGGATGAGCCCTCAGCAGCATTTGAGCTTTCTGAAATCGCATGTTGAACTAGGTATTACCACCGTAGATCATGCAAATGTTTACGGCGCCGGGCCGAGCTGTGAAGAGTTGTTTGGTAATGTGTTAAAGCTAGATCCGAGCGTACGAGACCACATCGAGATTGTATCCAAATGCGGCATTGAATTAGTCGCGGATGACGGCAAGCACGTCAATCATTACGACAGCGGAACGGCGGCGATTGAGAAATCGGTAACAACGTCTTTGTCGCGCATGGCAATTGAATCACTTGATGTGCTGCTTATTCATCGCCCAGATTGGTTGATGGACGTTGATGCAATTGCCGAGTCATTTACTCGTTTGAGAACCTCAGGTAAAGTTCAGCATTTTGGTGTGTCAAACTTTACCGCTGCACAATTTGCGCTATTGCAATCGCGTTTAGATGCCCCTTTGGTGACTAACCAAATCGAGATTAACCCTCTTAATCAAGCGGCAATCACCGACGGCACGCTTGATCAATTACAGCAACTTCGAGTGCGGCCGATGGCATGGTCTTGTTTAGCTGGGGGGCGTGTATTCACTGAGAAAAGTGAGCAGATGAGTCGTTTAAACGCTACCTTGAGTGAGATCGCCGGTGAGATTGGAGCTGCGTCGATCGACCAAGTTCTATATGCTTGGTCGATGGCTTTGCCATCAAATCCGATGGTAATTGTTGGTAGCGGAAACAGTGCGCGAGTTAAAGCGGCTGTAGATGCGTTAAAACTAAGGTTAAGTCGTGAACAATGGTACCGAATTTGGGTGGCGGCAACTGGACATGGAGTTCCTTAGCCGAGATTTGAGATTCTCTCAGCCAATTGATTACCCCTGGAGGCAGTTTGAAAAAGATACTTATATTTGGTAATTCCGGTTCCGGTAAGACCACCTTGGCAAAGAGTCTGGCCGAGCAGTATGACTTAGCCCATTTCGATTTAGATACAATCGCGTGGTTAGCGACCCAGCCTCCCCATCGGCGGCCGCTTGACGATTCGTATAAGTCAATTGATTTATTCTGTAGTGCCAATCAATCATGGGTCATTGAAGGTTGTTACTCGGACCTTATCGGCTATCTATGTGATCGCGCAAATCAAATGGTGCTGATGAACTTATCCGTCGAATTGTGCGTAGAAAATGCAAGGCGTAGGCCATGGGAGCCTCAAAAATATCAATCTAAACAGCAGCAGGATGAAAACTTGCCGATGCTTATTGATTGGATAAGCAATTACCAAACGCGACAAGACACTTTCTCTGAGCAAGCCCATAAGGATCTTTATGATCAGTTTCAAGGGGCAAAGAGCATGAGAACATCGAATGATTAGACGCGCCAAATTAAGTGACGCAGGTGCGCTGAGTGACCTATATAACTACTATATATTAAATACTGTTGTCACTTTTGAGGAGCAGCCGATCACCGCACTGGACATGTTGAGTCGAATCGCTGAGGTGACCGATGCTGAGTTGCCTTGGTTGGTCGCAGAGCAGAACCACGCGATTGTCGGCTTCGGCTGTGCTAGTAAATTGTCGGCTTCGGCGATGCTAGTAAGTGGAAGGGGCGCTGTGCTTACCGTCACTCAGTCGAGGTGACTGTGTGCTTATCACACTCAATGACCTCTAAGGGGTCTTGGCTCGGCTTTGTATACCGAGCTATTTCAAAGCCTGAGAGAGAATTCAATACACGTCGTTTTGGGTGGCATTTCACTTCCAAATGATGCCAGTATTGCGCTGCACGAAAAATTTGGAATGAGTAAAGCCGCTCACTTCGAAGAAGTTGGGTTTAAGTTTGGTAATTGGGTTGATGTTGCCTATTGGCAGGGTAAGCTATGAAATTAATCGCCACCAATAAGCTCGGTGTCGTGTCGGCCGATTGGTGATAAACTTTGCTTTCACTAAGTAAATAAAATTTCGATTATGCATATTCTACTCGGCCTTTTAAGCACCATCGTTACAATTTTGGTGCTTTTCAAGCGCCTTTCTGACGCCGGTATAGATATTGGTTGGCTTAATCCGTTTACTTGGCGCCGTCGTCGCGCATGGCGCAAAAAATATCAAGGAAAGCCGATATTTTCATTATCAGACCCCTTAGAAGTAGCGGCGTTATTAGCAACTACCACGGCTAAAATTGATGGCGACCTTAGCTCTGAAGAAAAGACAATTTTGCTACAGCTATTTCAAAGTGAATTTCATAAAAGCGAGAAAGAAGCATCGGATTTATTGATGTCGAGTATTTATCTATTTGGCGATGGTGGGGATGCAATGGCAAAGCCGGATAAAATCCTTCGCACATCACTTAACTCTTTCAGCCCTGAAAAGGCACAGTCGGTAATGAGCTTACTCAAAACGATTAGTAATATTGACCAGAAAAACCAAGTCGCTAAACAGGCCTATGTCGATAAAGTAGAAGCAACATTTGACACTCATTTCAAACTCGGCGATCAGTGGTAGCACGGCGTTTGGATGTGCTAAGATAATTGAATTTTCACTAAACAGCACGGAGCTAATCGACATGACGACTGAATCACCTGCACCATCAACTATGCTAAAGGGAAGCTGCTTATGTGGTCAGGTAAGCTATTCGCTGACACAAAAACCTTCGCAATTCTATTTTTGTCATTGTCAACAATGTCAAAAGGTAACCGGATCGAGTTTTGCGGCCAATATAGTCGGCCCAGTCGATAGCATTCGTTGGCTATCTGGAGAAAATTTATTAACTCATTTTGATCATCCCTCACGAGCATTTTCAAAAACCTTTTGTTCTTTATGTGGCTCAGGTGTGCCGCATATAAATAAGAGCAAAACCAGTTTGGTGATTCCCGCTGGTTCGCTGGATCAGGCACCGGCCATAGAACCAACGGCTAATTTATTCATAAGTGAAAGTCCTGCATGGTTATCTATTGGCTTATCAGCCAATAAATTTACTAGCTACGCTGATGAAAAAAGCTCTGATGACGAAAAATAGATTCAGCAAATGAGAAGCGAGCGATGAATTACCGGGCCGTATCTAAAGACACATTGATTGCATTTTTTGATAGCGAGTTTCCAAATAATGCATTAACGATCGAGAGCGTTGGCGATAAAAAAGCATGTATTCGCCGAACCCCAAAGCAAGAGGATCTGCGCCCCGGTAATACCGTGTCTGGGCCGTTTATGATGTCGATAGCCGATACGGCGTTGTACGTCACAATTTTGGCCGAGCTCGGTTTAGTTGCTTTGGCGGTGACGACCAGTTTGAATTTTAATTTTCTTAGAAAACCAACCGCTAACGCAGATGTGGTTGCAAAATGTACCTTACTTAAGGTCGGTAGGAAGCTAGTTGTTGGCGAAGTTACGCTCTATTCAGACGGCGACGAAAGGCCAATCGCACATGCGGTTGGTACCTATTCTCTGCCGTCGTGATGGCCTAGATTAGATCCAATACTTGATTTAGGTGTCGAATATGATGGGTTGGCCGCTCACTCAAATCAACGAACGACTCCTCTAATACTAAATCTCTCGGGTTATAAAAAACACCACCCAAACCTGCTCGAATAGCCCCAGCGACATCATTTGTTGCATGATCGCCGATCTGAATGGCCTGTTCTGCTGACACCTTTGCACGTCGTAAAGCAAGCTCGAATACCGGCGCATGAGGTTTGTGTGCTCGGGCTTGGGCGCTAACGGTAACGTGGTCTACTTTGTTATGGATATCTAAGGCGTGAATCTTGCCTAACTGGATTTGTTCCATGCCATTCGTGATCAGGCCGGTGATAACCCCGCGGCCATTCAATTCAGCTAGTACTTCGACCGCACCATCATGAAACACCACGTTATTTGAGCTTAAGCTTTCATAGTGATCAAACATGTTTCGCCCGATTGTGAATGCTTGCTGACCATCCGCTGAGCCGGTGGCTTTTACGCAACTGGCAAAACAGTTTACAAATTGCTGTTCTGGGCTTATCTGAGACTCAAACATGTTAGACCATAGCTTG
>JAESTB010000332.1 GCA_016763815.1 Arenicella sp. | reverse complement strand
TTATTCTATTGGGTCATAGTATGGGCGGGGTTGTAGCAACTATACTGGCTGAACGCATACCAGAGCGAGTTACGTGTTTGGTTAATATTGAGGGAAACATGGGTTCCAAGGATTGTTTTTGGTCTCGTAAAGCAACACAAGTTCCTTTTTCGCAATTTCAATCCCCGCAGCGCCTTCATCGGCTGTTAACACTGAATACCCTTTGCTTTGCAGCAAACTCTTCAAGTTATCTCTATCAACCGCGATGTCATCTATTATCAATACTTTGAGACTCATTATTTTTCCTCTTTATATATGTTTACTAATCACTACAAACTCTACTTCATTACAACTGTTTAGACTCCACGCTAAAAATTCTAAGGCAGTGCCTTAACTATCGCCATAGCGCTGAGTGATTAAGACACTACCATCCAAAGCTCCACATTCTTTCGGAAACTATATCGGCGACTGCCTTTTTGAGATCTTCGTCTCAAACCTTTCTCGCAGAAAGTCGTCTATAAACTCTAAAAGATCATTCTGTGCGACAGGCTTTGTAAGGTAATAATCACTCCCAACCAGTGACGCTCTAACGCGATTAAATTTTGATGTTCGACTTGTCAGCATTGCCACCTTAGTATCATTCATATGTGGTGCTTTTTTCAGTGCCTTACACACTTTATAACCGTCAACTTCTGGCATGACGATATCGAGGAAAACCACATCAAAATGACGTTTTTCATCAATCATCTTCAGTGCCTGTTGACCGTCACTCGCTGTAGTCACATTAATATTCCTCTTTGCTAACAGCATTCCCAGTGCTTTTCTAACAACTTCACTATCATCTACGATCAGCGCATTTACACTTGGTTTACACTCTGACAGTAAAGTTTTAATCAACCCGAATTCTGAGTAAATATCAAATTTATCTAGCTGATCTATTAAAGATGCCTCGATGCGTTCGAACAACGTAATCAAATTTAAGTTATCGGTCGTTGAGGCATACTTAAATACCGTTCGTACAATATCTGCTTGCTGCATACACATGTCAGCGCCCTCACGAACAGCAAAACGCACAAACTGCGCTAGCAAAATGATAGTTCTCACGTCCAATTGAGTAACGTTAATTTCTTTGTTTATATGTTTCATTAAATATGTGCCCCTCGGCATAATCCTTAATGATCTATTTCTAAAGAACTGACTATTACTAAATGCATAGTCTTAGCACGCCCAGAAAAGATAAACGACATTTGTCTAACTATATACTAGGCCTAACATATAACCAACAAAAAAGACACAATCTTGCTAATTTCTCGACATGAAAAATAGCAATAAAGGATCAAAAAACACTTCATTGAAAGGTCACTTTCGCGATAGCAAACTCATGGGATTATCCACAATCAAGCTGGTAGAACTATTGCTCCTGTCCCTCGATAACATGAGCCACTTGCATTTTTTGTCACAGTTTTTTTTGAACAATTGTTCAAAAAGGCATCAATAAATTCTAAAAAATCAAGTTGAGATATAGGCTTTGTGAGGTAGTAATCACTGCCAACTAACGACGCCCTCACACGATCAAACTTTGATGATTTACTCGTCAACATAACCACTTTGGCGTCTTTCAGAGACGCGGATCTTTTCAACTCTTTACACACTTTATAACCGTCTACCTCGGGCATAACGATATCGAGAAAAACGATATCAAAGTGATAATTTTGACCAATTATATCAAGAGCCTCTCGCCCATCACGTGCAATCGTTACATCAATATTTCGCTTAGCTAACAGCATCGTTAACGCCTTTCTAACAACGGCACTGTCATCGACAACCAGAGCCCGAATATTCGAACGTTTCGGTGAAACCACATCATCCACAAAACCCAGTTCCGACATGCTCTCTAGCTTTTCTAATTTTCGGAGGCTTTGCTGCTTAGACGCTGAGCTATCATCCTTATTAATAGTAAGCTCCGGCTCATAAGAAAATTCTTGAACCGTGACCCGATCAAACACATCAATCACTTTGCGTCCAATTAATGGTTTTTTAATAGAATGTTTGAAGTTTGTCGGGGCCGATTCACTGTACGCACCAACAACAACCGCAGTGCTTCTCCGATATACTTCACGACTAATCTCGGAATCTAAATTCACGACCAAAATGTCACACTTTCCTGATTCAACAACGTTGTATTCGCGATACCTTGAAGACGAATTAACAACTCGCATCAAACTCTTCATACTGAGCACATCCTTGGGTGCCATTCCAATCAGTCCAATATTAAATGTTTTTTTCATCCTGCCTCCAATATAACAATTCGAGTTTCACACCTTTCAACGTAAACAGTATAATTAGCCGAAAGGTTGTGTCACTACTCCATTAACACTAAGATATAGCAGAATAATGAAAAAAATGGAAACTATCGTTAAAATGGAAAAGCGTTACTAGGCAATAACTTACGATCAAACAGACAAAATCCTAGCTATTTTATTCCCGAACCCCTTTCGCTAAATCAGACACTAGAAAATCGAGTCTTTAGAAACACTAAACCTTAGTTGATCGCAGAAGAAGGCATTAATCCGCTTTAGGCGCAGGCCAAATTAGTAAGTCATTTGATGACGTTATACAATTAGCACACAGCAATGCTTAATATCGAGATATTACGATGTCTTATGCGTGTTAATCATTGAAACGAAGACCTTCGCCAATACCATTGAAGCTATAGATTTTGGATCAGTAAAGTAACAAATATTATTCGCCAAAAAAAGAACTTCGAAAAAGTGATGCCTTTTCGGCCCCAGATAAGGTATTTTCGGGTCGGCTAAACTCCGCTGCGGCATACGTTTTTGTTTTAGGATTGGCAACCCAAAAGTTGGGGTTGAGAAATATAAATGCAAAAGCCTAGTATCTTGTAAAAGATATGCTTTTTAGCGCGTCTCATTTGTAAAATTTTTAACTCACCCAAAACTGACTAGCTTGATTCTTCTAGCCGCGGGTTAAGTCAGCCAAACAATTTAATCGCGGGCAATCAACGCTTCTTATCCAGCTGGCGCAGGTGGTCGAGCTTTTGCTTAATTTTGATTTCTAAGCCGCGCTCAACCGGATGATAAAATTGCTGACCAGCTAGTTCATCAGGTAAATACACTTCACCCGCGGCATAACCCTCAGCCTCGTCGTGGGCATATCGATAGCCTTTGCCGTAGTCTAATTCTTTCATCAGTGAGGTTGGTGCGTTGCGAATGTGCATTGGCACTTCTAGCGAACCGGTTTTCTTCACTACCGACATCGCCTGTTTATACGCCGTGTATACCGCGTTACTCTTAGCCGCAATCGCCAGATAGGTGACCGCCTGGGCCAAGGCTAACTCGCCCTCAGGGCTGCCTAATCGCTCTTGTGACTCCCACGCATCAAGGCATATTCGTAACGCTCTGGGGTCGGCATTTCCAATGTCTTCAGTTGCCATGCGTAGCACTCGCCTGGCAATGTATTTTGGGTCACAGCCGCCATCAATCATTCGGCAAAGCCAGTACAGCGCCGCATCAGGGTCAGAGCCTCGTACCGACTTGTGCAAGGCCGAAATTTGATCATAAAAAGCGTCGCCGCCTTTGTCGAAACGGCGAGT
>JAESTB010000331.1 GCA_016763815.1 Arenicella sp. | reverse complement strand
TATGTGGTTGTTAACGACCAGTTTAACCCCGGTGGGCAAGAAGGTAAGTTATACCGCTTGGCTGATACCTCCAATAGCGTGAGCTACCCAAGTGCCGTGGGTGAGAGTGCAATGTGCCCACCGGCTGTTCAAGGTGAGGATCTGTGTTTTCCAATTTTAACTAACAAGCGTTCAACCGCGGTAATTTGCCTCTAGTTTGTCTCTAGAGATTAAACAATCTGGTTTTAGCTTATTGCTTGGCTTATAGTTTAAGGCTAATCAACATAAGCTAATCAGCATTACTATGGATGTTAAAACAGCCTTAATCACTGGCGCATCTGCGGGCCTTGGGCTCGCTACAGCAACACGCTTGAGTAAAGCAGGCTACCAACTCATTTTAGTCGCTCGCCGTGAGTCTAAACTGATTGAGTTAGCCAACAGCCTTGAAACCGATTGCCACGTTATTGCCTGTGATGTGAATAACTTTGAGCAATTGACGGCTATGCTTGACGCTCGGCCAGATCAGTTTAAGAATATAGATTTACTGCTGAATAATGCCGGGCTAGCGCTTGGTTTATCTACCGCAGATAAGAGCGATTGGAATGATTGGCATACTATGATTCAAACCAATTGTATGGCTTTAGCGTTTCTGACTAGGCAAATATTACCAGCCATGGTTGAGCGTAATAAAGGCCATATTATAAACCTTGGTTCAATAGCGGCTAATTACGCCTACAAAGGCGGTAACGTTTACGGTGCTAGCAAAGCGTTTGTCGAACAGTTCAGCATTAATTTAAGGGCCGACCTTTTAGGTACTCAGATACGAGTTACTAATATAGCGCCAGGCTTGATTGGCGAAACAGAGTTTTCGCAGGTGCGCTTTCATGGCGATAGCGAAGCCGCCGGTGCTGTATACGCTAATTGCGATGCGTTAAGACCTGATGACATAGCCGCTAGTATTGAGTGGATAGCTGGCTTGCCAAAGCACGTGAATATTAATCAGTTGGAGATGATGCCGACTTGTCAGGCACCAGCGGGTCTAGTGATTGATAAAACAATGCAGTGATTTTTTGGTCGACGCCGTTGTCGGGTGACAACGGCTGGTGGTTAAGCCCCATTGCTTTCCCTTCAAATACCGACAAGCCACTATGAATTTATTAATTAAGGCCTTTGCCTCAAGTCGCACAAATTAAAATAACCTTCGATACTTAAATTAGAGCTCAAATAGAGTCTAGAGTTCTATATTAGAAATCGATGTCCACTATCATGAGTCAGTCTTATTTTTAAAACAGGCCGATTAAGGCGGTAGGGTTTTACTCGGCCTGTTGGCATCGGTTGGCTAATCGGTGATCCTATGTGCTATGTAACTCTATCAAAGCTTTTAAGTGTCTACGCTAAATACCACACTAATTCTTTAATCGATCTCGATAGTTCGCAGCAAATCGGTTTTCATATTCTGTTCGAACTATCTGATTGACGCTTAGTAACTGCATTTTTAAAGCACATTGATCGGTTGCTTGATAGAGTTGACGTATAAGCTGTTCATCTTCTGGTCCAGCCTGACCCGTGTTATTTAAATTCGAAATAATAGTTTGATCGACGAATCGATGAGCGTCACTAGGCTGTTCAAATGTATGTCCCAACTCAGACATGCAATTCGACCATTTCTGTGTGGCGGCGATCGAACGTTGATCGTTTTTGATCTCGGACTC
The DNA here is from genome assembly GCA_016763815.1 of Arenicella sp. Lineage (GTDB taxonomy): Bacteria > Pseudomonadota > Gammaproteobacteria > Arenicellales > Arenicellaceae > Arenicella. The sequence goes on along the minus strand of JAESTB010000331.1, from coordinate 3,844 downwards.
CATTGTATCAAGCTCCTTTTCAAGCGCGTTGCGTTTTGCATAAACACCTGGAATAGACTTAAAAGCTCTATTGACGCAACTATTACTGTTAGCCGAAAGGTCATAATCTAGGCCTTCTTGGGTATACGGGTCAGCTAAGCCCGTGAGAGCCAAATAGTAACTCCGGCTCATCGATGGAGACAGCTGACCTACGTACGCTTGGTTTGGGTCAGTAGCTGCTTCAGCCAATAGCCGTTCAAATTCTTTCTCATTCTCAAGTACCGACTCATCGAGCACAATAGAAGGCGCGGGAGTGTAATCGAATCCGCTCTCGCGCATACAATCAGCAATCAGGTTCTCACGGTGTTCTTCTTCGTTTGAAAACGTTTGCTCGTCTTCATCATCGCGATGTCCGAACCCCGGGTATTTGGCGAGGTCCGAGATCTGCAAAATGTGACTTTCGTTAGAATTTGAACCCAAGTCACTCACCAGTGATGAGTCGTCATCAAAAACATTATTGGGTTCTTCTATAGCCGCACTTTGTGTGGCTATAGAAGCACGATCAATATTGCCAGCAATACGCTCGGTCGACGTCTTTGATTGCTTGTTCGCAACAACACCAGCAACAACTGCAACTAAGGCAAGGCAAGCAGTTAACGTAAGAATGATAGATGATTTTTTCATTGCTTAAAAATAGCTAAGTGAGAGTGCAGCCCTGCTGAGCGAATGAGTTAAAAAAGCCGTTAGCCACGTGGGTATCCAAGAAACATATCTATTGCCCAGCCTAATCGCCAAGTATTATATTGATCTGTACTTATCCATTTTGCGCCGCTATTCCAGGTATGGAATTCGCGTTCTAAATAAGCTGCTTTGGCAGAAGTGTTACACAACTCACCAAGACAATTGAAAAGATTACACGCACTACTATTGTGACAAATAAGATCGTTAGTTCCAGGGCTAGCTGCGCCGACGGTATTTTTTATATGGCCTGAAAGGCCCTCACCACCACTAGCACCATATGATTTGTAGATTATATGAGTGCCGTGTTTACTCGCATCTGTGTTACCGCAACTTTCGCTGCGCGCATTACTGTGTATGGGAATATGTACGGTTGCTCCCCAGGCATTCGAATTGCTGATCGCGGAGCTGACCGTGCCTCGCCCAATGCGTACTTTGTAACCACGCGTACGCAAATTTCGGTAGAGACTGGTACTAGTAGAAGCGCCGACATAATTACCGGTCGCTGCGTAATACGCGAATCGATACGCTGACGTATTCTCATCTAGGGTACCCATTCCTTGGCTCCCAACACATTCGCCGCGTCCACCCGCGTCACTGTGTCGTGCGGGAGATAAGTAAACCTTTTTACCATTCCATGTGGAGGTCGGCTCATATATAAGGTCTGATTGGGCCCAACCTGAAGTCAGTAGGCCTAGCGAAAGAGCGAACAACGAACATATTCGCAGTAAAAATTGAGTGCGTGGTAGGGCTAAAAAAGAGTGTGGCAGGGTCATAAATTCACCTTTGTTGTATTTTCCTTTACAGCACCGAGTGAAATTGTCTTTATTAACAATTTCATATAATCAGTGCAATCCTGATGCTCATCATAAGCCCTAAATTGACTATTGTCCATTTAGATGTGTTCTTAAACTCAATGACGTTGACAACCGCTTCGATACGACCGTTGGCCCTTATTCCACAGTCATTATATATACTTGGATGATATTGATTACAATGGCTTTGTAAATGTCCGTGTCATGCGATCGATCTCATCTACCTTGATGTATTTGAGTTTCATTTTGACTTCTTAGCTGGGCATCAATAACTATATTCTTTATAGGTTAATACACTATAGTTTTTTTGTGATGAGTATCCGCGCAAGAGCGCTACAATAAAACGGGCACGCGTTTTCTGCGCGTCCGAACGAACTCAGTGAGTGCCTGTTTTGTTCTTGTTATGCATTATTGCACCCAACAGCATTCTTGCTTTATGATTTTCCGCAGTTCTCGATCATAGAGAATACTTTCACCAGTACCACAATGATTGGGCAACCTTGAACCGGCTTTGCAGTTTCTGATTTCAAACTGTTTTTCGTTTTCTATTTGAATTGAAATTATTTCACTTTTTGAAATTTCTTCTACTGAAGATATTATTGAAGATGCTTCATTCTCAGAAATCGTATTTGGGTAGTAAATCGGAATGTCACGATATTTTCCTTCGTAGTATTCGGAAAAATTTTTATGCGTTTCGAACCGAAACTCATAAAGCGGAAAATCATGCCAACGATGTGGGGTTATCTGAAAATTGGTAAACCCATGTTTCCCATAGCCAAATCTATAGAGTTTCCCGTCTCTACAGTACGGTATCTTCTGATTGGAGTGGTCGATGATTGAACAAACCATAACATCATATCGATAGTCTCTACCTAAGCTTACTTTACCAATATTATGTTCGTTGACAGTTCCTATTTCTCTGACAATATATTCAATCTCAGATGCTTTCAAAGTTGATGGATACTCGAACGGCGTATCCGAATACTTACCTTTATTGTAAAAAACTGGTTCGATTCCTTTATTAGCGCACGCTGATAGTAAAAGCAGCGGAAGAATTAGTATCGATATTTTACGCATCTGAGCGGACGTAGTGAGCGGTAGTTTTGTTACTTGTTAGGTATTCTTTCTTCATAGCTCATTAATTCGTTAAGAAATATGCTCATGCCACAAACACCTAAACTTAGTCCCATAATTAAATACAGACTAGATTCGTATAGAGAAACTATACTTTCAAGAAAAAATTCTAAATCCAAATCTATAACCTTAACAAATTTATATAAAAACAAAACTGCTAATACGGTTAACGTTAACCCGACTGACATTTTTATGGCAGAAGTGATTTTTCTATTCATTTCCTTCTCTTTCTGGACTGCTTCACACTGAGCGATTTCGGCCCCATGATGTGTTTTGCAAATCCATTTTCGTATTCTATATAATCAATATACCCGATGGGATCTAAGTTGTCTGGAACAAATATTAATGCCAAGCTAATAACCATAGACAAGATCAATAACCCTCGACGAAATGTAGATTTACCCCAAGACATATCTAAACGCCTTGCCAAGGGGCGGCGCGTTTTATCGCCGTCCTGCGGAATGAGCGCAGAAAATGGAGTGAACTTTGACGACTTGTTATGTCTTTTCATTTAGATTTAGGCTTAAACCAATACTTAATTGAAAAATAGTTAACCGCAAAATAAAGGGCTGCAGAAACAGGCAACGTCTTTATCTTCGATGCTTTCCTAAACTCATCTTTAACCTCATGAGGAGGCTCAATTCCGTTTTCAATTAAGTACTTTTCTATATCATTATTCAAGAAGTACTGCTCTAAGTGACCAATACAAATTAAGATAAAAATAACAACTGCAATTACTGACGTTACATAAGCCAATTTCAACCAATATTTGTCGCTCAACTTATACATAACGCCTTTAAAACGGGCGTGCGTTTTCTGCACGTCCGAGCACACGTAGTGTGCGGTAGTTTTTGAACTTGTTATATTTTGTTCTAAAAAACATATTCTTGAAATGTGTATTCTGAACCACCGAAAATATTTGATTTTCTCTTCTGGAGACGCAGCCTATTCCCTTTCTTGTAGTATGCCCCAGTATTAGGGATTGAGACTAATACGTTCTGGCCTGAATCGAGTTTTACATCTAGATATAAACGAACACCATCACCTTCAGCACCACGCAGACCGACAACTTCGCCTTGGACAGTAGTTGAGGAGCTAAGGTTTATAGATGGCATTTGGAGGTAGCCGAAAACCATGAGCCCAATTAAAACAACAACAAAAAATACCTTTTCTTTGAG
>JAESTB010000330.1 GCA_016763815.1 Arenicella sp. | reverse complement strand
CCGCGATGATGGGTATTTTTCTATTCGTTAGAGGTAGGTTAATGGTCTTACCGACTAAATGCTTAAAACGCTCGTCGTCAGGATGTACCGCAACGGCGCTGTCGCCCAACATCGTTTCAGGGCGAGTTGTTGCGACTACAAGATATTCATCGGGGTTCTCGGTGAGCGGGTAGCGAAGGCTCCACATGTGGCCATTTTCTTCGCTAGATTCAACTTCTAAGTCGGATACCGCTGTGTGTAGAACTGGGTCCCAGTTGACTAAGCGTTTGCCTCGGTAGATCAGGCCTTCGTCATGCAGTTTTACAAATACGTTTTGCACTGCGCTAGACAAGCCATCATCCATGGTGAAGCGCTCGCGTGACCAGTCAATCGCCGCGCCCATTCGACGAAGTTGGCGGGTTATTGTGCCACCAGATTCGCCTTTCCATTGCCAAATCTTTTCGATGAACTTTTCGCGCCCTAGATCATGACGGTTGATGCCATCAACTGCGAGTCTGCGTTCGACCACCATTTGCGTTGCGATACCCGCATGGTCGGTACCCACTTGCCACAGGGTTTGGTCGCCTTTCATGCGATGGTAGCGTGTTAGTAAATCCATGATTGTGTCTTGGAAGGCATGGCCCATATGCAAGCTGCCGGTGACATTCGGCGGCGGAATTGCGATGCAATAAGCGGTCTCCGACTCACGTGCGGCGAAGTTATTATTGGCCTCCCAGCGTTGGTAGATCGCTTGTTCAATTTTCGAAGGCTGGTATTGATTGTCTAGCGCGTTGCTCATGATGGATTCTGACGGGCGTTAATAGTTGTTCTGCAAAGAGCGATTATACGGCTTTGTGGCGTCACAATGCAGTAGTAAATGACCTAACAGAATGGATTTTGTGATCGGGTATGAAAAGGGTCTGTCGGGATAATGAAATTTGCTAGTGCGAAAGTACCACTTTGGTCTATTCTTCCGATAATTTTCGAGCAATGGAACAACCATTACATCGTAAATTCTCGAAAAACTAGCCTCAAATTCCCACTTTCTCCTGACGCAAATCATTATCCGACAGACCCAAAAAACACAATCTCGATTTCATTCGAGATTGTGCTAAACCGAGGTTCTACTAAATAGTGCTATCGAGCAAATTTAACTGGTCTAAAGGATGTTACAAAATACAGCTAATACAACTACAGCTCAATGTTATGCATCTTCAGTTCAAAGCCTTGGCCTTGGTAACTTTTGTAGCGCGTGCGAGCTGAGGCTTTGGCGTCATCGTCGGCCTCGACAATTTCGGCAATGCGCGAGAAGTTATGGTTGAAAATTGGTATGTCGGAGGACAGGTTGATCAACACATCGTGCTCGCGCTCTAGTACTCGCGCTGTAATGGAATTGTGGTCGCCAATTTGAATCGATGATAGTGGCTTAGACTCGCTGGTTAAATCATGCGCCAAGAAGGAACTGTCACTAAACGACCACATTACTCTATCGAGTTCCGTGGTCGCCTCGGTATTGTCGGTGACAATTAAGCAGCTTTGCTTGAGGCGTTGCAGCTTGTTGGCTAGCCGACTCGCCAACTTATATTTGGCATCGTTAATCCGATTAGAAATTAGGTAAAAATCAACCTGCTTCATGATCTGCTCAGGCTACTTGCATCGGTCCATTAAGTATTGCGTCAATATCGGTACAGCACGGCCACTGGCACGTTTGCCCGCCGCGCCGCCCCATGCTGTGCCTGCGATGTCTAGATGAGCCCAACGGAAATCTTCGGTAAAGTAAGATAAAAAGCAGGCTGCGGTAATGGTGCCAGCGCCGGGTGTGCCGAGATTAGCAAGATCGGCGTAGTCACTTTTAAGCTGCTTTTTGTAAGTTTCTTTAATTGGTAACTGCCAGGCATGGTCTAAACTTTCATCACCAGCGGCGATTAGGTCGTCAACAACGTCTTGGTCATTGCCCATAACGCCCGCAGTTTGATGACCTAAGGCGACAATAACCGCACCCGTCAGAGTGGCAATATCGATCACGGTTTGAGGCTTGAAGCGTTTGGTATAGGTGAGTGCATCACACAATAGTAGTCGGCCTTCGGCATCGGTGTTCAAAATCTCAATGGTTTGACCAGACATGCTGGTCACCACATCACCTGGTTTGTTGGCGAGACCGTCAGGAAGATTTTCTGAGCTCGGGATCACGCCGACAATGTTGATTGGCAACTGCATTTCAGCCGCCGCTAGTATGGCGCCAAATACGCTTGCAGAGCCACACATGTCGTACTTCATTTCATCCATTTTTGCGCCTGGCTTTAGTGAAATGCCACCGGCATCAAAGGTTAAACCTTTACCTACTAAGGCGTGTGGAGCCTCTTTCGAGCTCTTGGCACCTTTGTACTCCATTACAATCAACTTAGCGGGTTCGCGACTTCCTTTACTGACGGATAATAGCGAGCCCATGCCAAGCTCAGCCATATCTTTCTCGTTTAACACTTTTACCTTGAGACCATGCGATTTGCCGAGTTTTTTCGCTTGGCTAGCTAGGTAACTAGGTGTGCAAACGTTGCCTGGCATGTTGCCTAAGTCTTTGGCCAAGGTTTTACCGTTGTTAATAGCGTTGCCAATGGCGGCTGCTTTCTTAGCCGTGCTTAGCATCTTGCGGTCTTGACACCATAGTGTGGCTTTAAATTCTTTGTTTGCGGTGTTTCCGCGCGCTGATTTTGGCGTTTTAATATATTGGTATTCTGCGTCGCCTAGAGCCTCGGCTAAATGTCGGCTGACTGTTTCTACGTTACTCTTGACATTCAGAGCATCTAGCTCAAAGGTCGCTTCGTCGACTTTCAGAGACTTAAGTTTGATCGCTAGCGAGGTGAGCACTTCGCGCACTGATTCAGTGTCGAGCTTTTTGTCGCCAACGCCAAGCAGTATAATTTGCGTTGCTCCAACACCCTCAGGAACCATCAGGTTAACCATGTCACCACAGGCGGCACTAAATTGGCCCGAGTCTTGCAAGCGAGCGATCGCCCCACCGGTCAGTGTATTCAATTCAGCGCATTGCGAACTAATTTTTTTAAGTGGTTTTAGAGCAATCACTAAACAGTCTGTCTTTAGCTGGTAATTTTTTGAGGCTTTAGCTTGAATCTTCATCTGCGGTTCAGGTCCTATTGGTTTTAATTAGGTCTTTAGAGTTATACATCTATTTATTTAGTCTTTCGCCAATTTAAGTCAATTGCTTGATACAATGGATAACTAATATTATTTCGAGCGACGAATATAGCGACAGTATAGCTTGAAAGTTAAACCGCTTACACAGTCGACGCTATCAGCGAAAGCCAAATTCAATCATGATCGTAAACAAGTCATTCATAACCGAAGTATTGCGTACTGCCTTGGCCGTAACCTTCGTGATTATTAGTATCTTTTTAGTGATGCGAGTTATGGGGTTCTTGAGCCAGGCCGCAGAAGGTCTAATTCCAGTCGGAGGCGTGATGAGCTTGGTCACGCTGAAAATGATTTCATATTTAGACGTGATGCTGCCGTTGATGTTTTATATCGCGCTGATCATGGTCTTAAACCGATGGTATTCAGACCAAGAAATGGCGGTGCTTGCCAGTGCTGGCATCGGTATTTTCCATTTTCTTCAGCCAATGGCTTTCTTGGTGGCGGTAATAGGTGGTTTGGTTGCTTTTTTCTCTTTCTACCTAACGCCCCTGTCGTTAGCTCAGGGCTATAATCTAGAGCAACAATACAGGCAAAGCAACGAGGTGTCGGGGGTTATCACCGGCCGTTTTGTTGAGGCTAAGAATGGCAGCGCGGTGTACTTTGTTGAAAACTATAATCGCCGCACGGCAAACTATGAAAATGTTTTTGTTTACAGCAAATCGTTTGAGCGCGAAGGTGTCGTGGTTGCGAAAACGGCATATAGAACCGAAGACGAAAAAACACAGGATCAATTTCTGGTGTTGGTTAATGGCTCTCGCTATGAGGGCAACCCTGGTTCACCGGATTACCGAGTGGTCGATTTTGAAAAATATGCTTTGCGAATCGAGCCAAAAAATCAAACTCGTTTGTACTTGCCGGTTCGAGCACGACCCAATAGCGAACTAATCGAATCAACCGACCCGAAGCTCAAAAGCGAATGGTATTGGCGCGTGGCGAAGGTATTTACCCTGCCAATATTAGCGATCTTTGCGCTCGCATTGAGTCATGTCGATTCGCGACAAGGCAAATCTACCGGCATGGTAATGGCATTTTTGGTGTATCTGACGTATACCAATATGTTGGCGTATACTGTTGCGCTGATTAAAAAAGGTGAAGCAACGACGGGAACGCCGATTTGGATGGTTCACATAGCGTACTTAGTCTTGGCGTGTTATTGCCTTTATCGTCGAAACTACAATTTGCCACTGATGCCTGACATTAGTTTAAAACGGCGTGTCACCGTTAAAGGATAGTTAGCTATGAGAATACTAGACCTTTATATAGGTAAGATTTTACTGCGTTATATTATGGTGACCATTGTTGTACTGCTTGGTCTCTTTACCTTCGTTAGTTTTATCGACGAGTTGGGTGATTTGGATCGTGGCCGCTACGGCATATTGCAGATCATTCAATACGTAATTTTAACTATCCCGAAAACCTTGTACGAGGTGTTTCCAATGGCGGCGCTGATTGGGTCGATTCTGGGGCTGTCTACCTTAGCAAGAGATTCTGAGCTGATTGTGATGCGTGCTGCGGGCATATCGATTCAACGCATTGTATTCTCAGTTCTTAAAGTAGGTATTATTCTGGCTATGTTCTCGATGTTTATGGGGGAGATCGTGTCGCCGTTTACCGAAGATCGCGCGATAGACGTAAAAGCCGAGTCAATCATTAATAATAGTGGTCGTAAAGGTGATTTTGGCATTTGGCTGCGAGATGAAAATACCTATGTCAATATCGGTGAGGTATTGCCCGGTCAGCAGCTTCGTTTGTTGAACATTAAGATATTTGAGTTTGATAACCAGAATTTTCTACGTTTTTTATCGACTGCTCGTGAGGGTGAGTTTCAAACTGCTCGGCCGGGCAGTGGACAGAAAGACCGTTGGTTGCTTAAAGACCTACGGCGCACCATGATTAATGAAGATAGTTCGGCGGCAGATGAAGTGTCAGCGGCTTACTGGAGCACCGTCTTGGACCCTCAAATACTTAAAATTTACCAAGTTAAGCCGGAACAACTCTCAATTTGGCAGTTGCAAGAATACATCGCTCACCTACGCTCAAATAAGCAAGATACCTCAACTTACGAGCTAGAGTTTTGGTCAAAAATAGTCACGCCGTTCGCTACTTTAGTGATGCTGATACTGGCGGTGCCATTTGTTTTCAAAGAAGCACGTAGCGGTAATTTAGGTCGTAGTTTATTCTCTGGTATTATGATCGGCCTAGGCTTCTTCATCGCCAATCAAGCGTTTAGCTATTTCGTAACCTTGTTTGGCATACCGCCGATGTTAGGTGCCTCTTTGCCGACAATCATTGTCGCGTTACTCAGTTTCGTGATGATTCGTAGAATCGTCTAGCGACAAATATCGTCTGCGACTTACCTTGGTCTCTACTGATTAGCGGCCCTTAGCTATGTTCTTGGCACGGTGCTTAGCTAAGTTTTTCTGCTTATCTTTCTCGCCTTGTTGCTTTGATTTGACTATTTGGGTGCCGGTTAATATGTCGTGCCATGCACGTTTTTTACTGTCCAATAGAATCCAGCTAAAGCCTAAACCAATAAAAGCCCAGGATATTAGTGCCGCCAGATACCGTTTTAACGCTGTCTTCCAATCGATAAATTTTCCATCGGGCTTGATTAGGTAAAGGTTCCAAGCCTTCATTCCTAAGGTCTGGCCGCCGTGCGTCCAAAACCATCCATAGAAAAAAAAGCTAACGCAGATAACGTTAACGCTGACGATTACTCCGCCGACGATACGGCCAAGGTCACTACGCTCGATCAGATTAGGGTTCGACGGGTCGGGTGCGGTAAAAAACGCGTCGGGCCCGAGCCAAGTAAACAGGCCCATTAGCAATGCCGAGGTAAAGAACGCGACACTGGTTAAAAGTAGGCCGTCATAGAGAATAACGAGTAGGCGTTTGAAAAGGCCGATAGTTTGCATTTTTCTGTTCGTTTGTCTGTTTTTTGCTGTGGAAAACTAAAGTTGTACACAGTACTGGGGTTGTAGTCACATTTAGGCGAATTAGCTTACACCTCTGCTAACTCACTAAATAAAATGTTTTTAAGTGTTTGATTTTAATAAATAAATAAATTTTGATTAAAAAGTAAGCAATTCACCTCGACCGTTGGTTTTATCGGTGTTTGTGATAGTTATTCACAAAGTTATCCACAGATATTGTGGATAAGCAACTCAAACGCGCTTGGCCACTAAGTTAGCGCGAATGATACTGCAAGGCGCGTCGCTCGAGAATGCAATATTTAGATGTTGTTGCTAAGTTTTTAGCTGGTTTCTGATTATTTATTAATATACTTTGAGGTGACTCATACTTGAATTAGCCCTGTCGAGTTACTATTGTTGTTAACATAGGCAGTATATTACTGTGACTTTCAACAACTTTGTGAGTCTGACGACTATTTGTGAATTTGATGAATAGACGGCTCATCGATTGTGTGACGGGCCGGTAAACGATTATCTAATCCAACACTGGGGAAACCATGGCCAACACTTTTCACTATCTCGACAAAGCACTTTCACAAGTCCGTGACCTAGGCCTGATGCCTGACAAAGTAGATGAAGCGCCTGTTGTGTCTCTTTTAGAAAAGCTCACTGACATTGATGAAGCCAAAGTGATTGCTATCGCACGCACTTTATCGCAGGCCTCAGTGTTCAATGACATTGTGCGTGAGCAGGTGTCGGAAATGCGCGTTGGCTCGCGCTACGAGAAAATAATCGAATCTTTCAACTCTATTAGAGACGACGCTAAGCGTATGGTTGGTCAGGTTGAAGACGGCAAGGTTGATACATTCGAACGCATCAGTAACATCTGGATGAAGGCAACACGAGGCGATATTTCCTCTAGATTTGACCAAATTAAGCAAGTCTACTTAGAGGTTGCCGCCGACTCGCGTGAGCAAATTGAGCGTGAGCGAGTAATCTTAGAGGCCTATCAAGATTTTCGTGGCGCAATAAAACAATCAGAAATTTACGCCCTAGATGTGCTTAAGCAGACCGAGGCAATTTGGAATGAATCAAGGGCGCACTGAAGCAGGCCAACGATACGGTTGCGGCCCATGACGGTGATGATCTCGCTGCGCGCGCCAAATTGGAGTTGTCACGAGATGAACAGATGCGTGCTCTACAGTTTGCTGAAGATCGCTATCAAGTTGCTAAAGATATTTCTGACAACCTAACAGTCAGTTACAACACCTCAGAGGTGGTTATGGCTCGCTTAATGCAAACCAATAGCGCCAAGGAGCGAGTCTACAAGCAATCGATCACATTCTTTGCTACCAATGAGTCGGTGTTAACCGCATTAACCGCCTCGTTTACTGGTTTGTTCGGTTTGCATGAAAGTACACAAACGCTTGAGGCAATGAAAGAGGGTGTCTCTAAGAGTTTAGAAGACCTTGCTGACATCGGTGGCAAGGTGCAAGAGGCTGCGGTTAGAGCGGGCTATGGCCCGACCATTCGCGCTGATGCGGTCAAGAAGTTAGTTGATTCAGTGGTGAACTTTCAACAACGTTCACGAGAAATCATTGAAGAAATGCGCGTCTTGTCGACCAAAAATGCCGAGGAAATTCGCGAGTCGGTGGAAGACGGTAAGCAGCGTATGGCAAAGATTATTGAGCGAGGCAGTTCACTACCACTGTCGCATAAAGTCTAGATTTCAGTTACTAATTTCTGGTTGAAATTTAATGGTTATTGAACGCGAAAAAGCGCCGCTAGAGGATCTAATGGCGGCCATGGATGTAGTCGACACGCTGCGTCACCAACAACGCATCACTGAGCGAGAGTTAGACGGAGAGGGGCGACGTGAACGCTTGTTAGCGCGGCTACGTAAGCTGTATACCGCGCAGGGTATAGATGTGCCTGATCGTGTGCTGGAAGAGGGGATTGATGCGCTTGAGCAAGAGCGCTTTAAGTACCAGCCGGTCAAGCGCAGTTGGCGTACTAAGCTCGCTCATTTGTGGGTTAGTCGTTCGCGTTGGGGTAAGCCAATAGGGTTTCTAGCGGTTGTTGCCTGTGTGTTCTATGGTTACTATTTTTTCAGTGTGGTGCTTCCTGAACGGAATTTGAGAGCTAGCTTGCCCGATAAGGTCAACAGTGTGTTTTCCGGCATCGTTGCCGTTGCCAAAAATTCAGCGGTGATAGATCAGGCGAAAGCGTCATCGACTAAGGCTTATCGAGCAATTGACCAAAAGAACTATGTCGAGGCCGAGGCGGTGGTAGCAAATATGCAAGCTGTAAAAACTCAGCTAGGCTTAGACTATCGTATTCGGGTTATCTCAAAGCCGAATCAAAATTCAGGTGTCTGGCGAAACCCTCCGAATAATCCCGGTGGCAAAAATTACTATCTTATTGTTGAGGCGGTCGACAACGATAACCGAGTGCTCGAGTTAACGATTGTCAACCAAGAAAATAACAAAGCCGCGGTTAAGAATAGTTGGGGCTTGAGGGTCAACGAGGAGACGTTTTACAAGGTCGCGTCGGATAAACGCGATGATGGCATTATTCAAGCAAATACAGTCGGTAAAAAAGAGGTAGGCTATCTAAATCCCGTGTTTAGTATCCCCACCAGCGGCGCAACGATTACAGAGTGGTAGCCATGTTAAGCGGAACGTCAGCACTTAAAAATATAGATCAAAGCCTACACACTATTCGTAATGAAGTTGTGCGTTTAGACGGACAGTTAGGCCAGCTTACTGCTCAAATGGCGGCAAATCAGCGACATCGAGCTAAGCTTATTAATGATATCGCCGGTGTCCGTTTGGCTGAAATTGAAAGTGGTCAACTAAACGCAAGTTTTACCGCCGCGGATCAACAAGCGTCTGAGATATTGTCTGAGCGCGCACAAGCCTTGTCCGATCTCAATTCAACCATCGACGACACTAACCAGCGAATTATTGATGCCGAAACGCAACGAGAAGGCTTGCTTGAAACTGTTAATCAAACCTCTGAAAAAATTGTTGATATCGAAGGCCGAGTGCAGCAGCAGCTTAAAGTGGATCAAGCTTATATGGCGCAATTTGAACTGGCGAAACAAGCTGAGTCAGTAGCGGAGGAGGCGCAGCAGAAGACGCAACGCGCGCAAGCTGACATGGCTGAGAAAGCCGAACCTTATCAAGCCGATACGCTATTTATGTATCTATGGGGGCGCGGTTATGGCACCACTGAATACCAAGGTGGTTTGTTAGCCCGCATGATTGACGGTTGGGTTGCGCGGCTAATCAAATACCCGTCAGCGAGAGTTAATTATTGGAACTTGGTTGAGATACCGAGGCGCTTAAGGTTGCATGCTGAGGTGGTCGGTGAAGCCGCGGATGAGCAACACACGTTGTTGCAGCAACTCGAACTCAGTGCGCTTGAGGCGGTTGGCGCAACACTATTGGAGACCGAATTGACGGCCTTGCGCTTAAGCTTAGATGCTCATGACGATACGATTGAGGCTGTTGAAACTAAGTTGAATGAATATTTAGACCAACGTGCTCGCTATGTCGCTGGTGAGGACGAGTATATTGAGCGTTGCCTAACGCGAATCTCAGCCTCGTTAGAGCATCAGAACTTGCAATCAATTCACCATTATGTCCGTGCTACAGTGTCGCCAACCGATGACCTTCTAGTGATTGAATTACAGGCGTTGGAAGGTAGTTTAGAGAATGTTGAGGGAGACCAAGCTGACTTGCGTCAGCTGTACGAGCGAAACTTGAACAAACTTAAAGAGCTTGAAAAAGTCAGACGCGACTTTAAGAACTCGCGCTTTGACGACGTGAGATCTGGCTTTGGTAATCAAGTTTTAATCAAGAGTATGCTATCTCAGTTTACTCAAGGCGTGGTCTCGGGCGCTGACGTCTGGCGTGTTATTAAGCGCAATCAGCGTTATCGACAAGTGGCATCAACGCCGGATTTTGGAAGTGGAGGTCTTGGCGAAATAGCCGATATGATCGGCGGTGAAATTATGCGCCAAGGGCGTCGGCAAAGGCGGTCAAATCGCGGCTCGAGTTGGCATTTTCCGAAGCCTCGCGGTGGTGGTGGCGGATTCAAGATGCCTCGAGGCGGTGGTGGCCGCTCTGGAAGTGGAGGAGGCTTTAAAACCGGTGGCGGCTTTTGATTGGCAAGTCAGTTTTAGATAATCAAAAAAGGCCCGCATAAAGTGGGCCTTTTTTATGCTACTTCTGCGCTGTCTTATTTGGCAGTCGAGTTAGCTAGCAAAGTTGTTAGCCGCGAATTCCCAATTGGCGATTTGCCAGAAATTCTTTAGGTATTCTGGGCGAGCATTGCGGTAGTCAACATAGTAAGCATGTTCCCAAACATCGACTGTTAGAAGTGGCGTTATGCTTTTGTCAGTGATTGGAGTGTCGGCGTTACTGGTGTTAACAATCGCTAGTGAGCCATCGGCATTTTTCACCAACCATGTCCAACCTGAAGCAAATTGCCAGCCGCGCTGGCGCTAAATTTTTCTTTAAATTGGTCGAACGAACCAAATTCAGCATTGATCGCGTCGGCAAGTTTGCCAGTTGGCGCGCCGTCAGTATTTGGCGCCAAACTATTCCAATAAAATGTATGGTTCCAAATTTGAGCGGCATTATTGAAAACTCCGCCTTTGCTTGAACGAATGATTTCTTCAAGGGACTTGTCAGCATCATCGGTGCCTTCAATCATCTTGTTCAGCTTGGTTACGTAAGAATTATGATGCTTACCGTAATGGTAATCGATCGTCTCTTCTGAGATGGTTGGTGCCAGGGCGTTGCGGGCATATGGTAAAGCGGGTAATTCAATTGACATTGAGGATTCCGAACTGTTTTGAGTTTACAAATTGGGGTTAATTTTCGGAGTTTAACACAGCCTAATTTGCATTTAATTAACGCTTTATTGACTTCTTGATAGCGGCTATATTGATATCCAAAGGCGAATTATCAGACAAATTGGAGTCGGCACATAGTTTGCAGGTAGTTGTTGTATAGATGTAATCTAATTACAATACAATGGTGGTTTATTGCGATAGACTGTCGTCTTTGGCTATGGTTATTACCAGTCTACTCACCTTTACCCTATTTCTCAGGCTTATAATGAAAGAAAATTACAAAATAAAAAATCTTAATAGAACAAAAATCGTAGCCACGGTCGGGCCAGCGTCGAGTAGTGTTGATGTATTGGAAGAGATGATTGTTAACGGCTGTAGTGTATTTCGAATAAATTTTTCGCACGGGTCGCATGAATCACATGGTGAGTCGATCAGCAATATTCGTAAAGCAGCCGAGAATTTGGGTCAGAATGTTGCAATTCTAGGCGACTTGCAAGGCCCGAAGATTCGTATTGGTGCAATTAAGGGCGATAGTATTTCTTTAAAAGTAGGGCAGCAGTTGCTGCTAGATTCCGATATTGCGGATGAAGATGGCAGTGCCGATGGCGTTAGCTATTTGTGCGATACCTTGGCGGCAAGTTGTGGCCCAGGCCGAATATTGATGCTCGATGATGGTCGCGTGCAGTTAGAGGTTATCTCGGTAAGTGGTAACGCTATTCATACCAAGGTCGTTGCTGGTACTAAGCTATCGTCCCGAAAGGGCTTGAATCTTAAAGGTGGTGGGCTTGCTGAAGATGCGCTAACGCCCAAAGACATAAAAGATATGGCATTCGCCGCCAAACAAAACCTTGACTACATGTGCGTGTCGTTTCCGTCCAAAGCGCAGGACATGTTGGATGCGCGCGCTAAGCTTGATGATATAGGCTGTTCAACTAAGTTGATTGCCAAGTTAGAAAGAGCCGAAGTAGTGGCGTCTGAGGCGGTTATTGACGAGATGATTTATAGTTGTGATGGCGTTATGGTAGCTCGCGGTGATTTAGCGGTGGAAGTTGGGTTTGAGTCGGTGACCTCGTATCAGAAACAAATCGTTGCTCGAGCGCGAACCCTGAACAAGCCCGTTATCGTCGCCACTCAGATGATGGAAAGCATGATTGATTCGCCAGTGCCGACTCGTGCTGAGGTTTCCGACGTGGCCAATGCTGTATTCGACTACGCTGATGCGGTGATGTTATCGGCTGAAACAGCGGTTGGCGATTTTCCGATTGAGGTGATTCGAACCGTCTATGACGTAATTATCGCCACTGAGAAGCACGTCGCTACACAGGTTTCTAAGCATCGTGTCGAGATGGAATTTGAATACGTTGACGAATCGATCGCCATGGCATCAATGTATTTAGCAAACCATTTTAAGGCGGTAAAGGCGATTGTGTGTCTGACTGAATCAGGCAGCACGGCACTCTGGATGTCTCGTATCAAGACCCACCTGCCATTAGTAGCCATGTCTTCTAAAGAAGCGACGCTTAATGGTGTGGCACTCTATAAGGGTGTTAGGCCAGCTCATTTGCCGCATAGTTCTGAGCGTAATGCGCAATTAAATGATGTGATTAAGTTTGTCAGGACTGCGGTTGATCTCGATAGTGGTGACTACGTTGCGATTACTTATGGGGATGTGGTCGGCGTTGACGGCCACACTAACACGCTTAAATTACTGCAAGTGAGTTAGTCATTTGTTTGGTAGTTTGCTGTTTGCTTAAAAAAGATGCCTTCGTGCGTCTTTTTTACCTTCGAACTCTCAGTTTTACAATAGAATTTGCAATTTCACCATTGAACTCGCTCTCAAACATTGAAATCTCATTTAAGATGCGTATAATTCCGCGATGGAAAATATCAAACAAGCTCTTACCTTTGATGACGTCCTTTTAACGCCTGCAAGATCGAGCGTCTTGCCACGCGACGTCGACCTCTCCACACAACTTACCAAAGAAATTCGCCTCGGTATTCCGTTGCTATCCGCCGCTATGGATACAGTGACAGAATCACGTATGGCTATTTGCTTGGCACAAGAAGGTGGCCTCAGCGTTATTCACAAGAATATGACGCCTGAGCTGCAAGCCAAGAACGTTTCGCGGGTTAAAAAGTTTGAAAGTGGCGTTATTAATGACCCCATTACTGTGTCGCCCAATACCAGTATTGGTGACGTATTAGCACTTACTCGTCGGCACAAAATTTCGGGCGTTCCAGTCGTCGATGGTGATAATCTAATTGGTATAGTTACTGGGCGTGATTTGCGTTTTGAAACGCGTTTAGATGAGCCTGTTTCAAAGGCGATGACGCCGAAAGACAAGCTGGTGACCGTTAAAGCCGGTGCCAGTAAAGAAGAAATTCAAAGTTTGTTACATGAGCATCGTATCGAAAAAGTGCTGGTTATTGATGATGACTTTCACTTAAAAGGCTTGGTAACGGTTAAGGATATTCAAAAATCCACCGATCACCCGAATGCATCGAAAGATTCAAATGGCAACCTTCGTGTTGGTGCGGCGGTAAGTACTGGAGCTGATACCGAGGAACGCGTTGACTTACTAGCGCAAGCGGGCGTCGACGTTATTGTTGTCGATACCGCTCATGGCCATTCGGTCGGCGTACTTGATGTAGTGTCTCGGATTAAAAAAGCTTACCCTCAAATTCAAATTATAGGTGGCAATATTGCTACCGCAGCGGCCGCCTTAGATTTAGCAAAAGCGGGTGCCGATGCCGTTAAGGTTGGTATCGGCCCAGGTTCGATCTGCACTACACGCATGGTCGCGGGTGTTGGCATGCCTCAAATCACAGCGGTTTACGATGTTGCTCAGGCGCTTAAAGGCTCGGGCATATCTTTGATTGCTGATGGTGGCCTGCGTTTCTCTGGCGATATTGCCAAAGCAATTGCGGCGGGTGCAAACTGCGTTATGGTTGGTGGTCTGCTGGCAGGTAGCGATGAAGCACCGGGTGAGATTGAGCTATACCAGGGTCGTTCTTATAAGTCGTATCGCGGTATGGGCTCTATTGGCGCGATGGAGCAGGGCTCTAAAGATCGTTACTTTCAGTCAGATGAATCAGAGACCGAAAAACTGGTACCCGAAGGTATTGAAGGTCGAGTTCCCTATAAAGGCCCGGCAATCAACATCATTCACCAATTGATGGGTGGTCTGCGTTCGAGCATGGGTTATACCGGGAACGCAAACTTGGCTGAGATGCGCGAAAATTGTGAATTTGTTCAGATCACTAGTGCTGGTGTGGCTGAATCACACGTACATGACGTGACCATTACTAAAGAAGCACCTAATTACAGAAGTTAATGAACTCGTGTTTGCTGGTGTGACACCGCTTTAAATAACACTAAAACCAAATAACACTAAAACGACGTTTAAGCGACGTTAAAACTACGTTGAAAAAGCCTAATGACTGATATCCATAGCGACAAAATCCTAATCATCGATTTTGGTTCTCAATACACTCAATTGATTGCGCGCCGAGTGCGTGAACTTGGCGTTTATTGTGAGATATGGGCTTACGACAACGACTTGGCGACGGTGCAAGAATTCGCCCCAAGCGGAATTATTCTTTCCGGTGGGCCATCAACCGTCACCGAACATCACACGCCGCGAGCACCGCAAGGCATATTTGAAATGGGTGTGCCGATACTAGGCATCTGTTATGGCTTGCAATGTATGGCGGCCATGTTAGGTGGTGGTGTTTCAACCTCGAACAAGCGTGAATTTGGCCACGCCGATGTTGAGCTATGCGCAGACAATTTGTTGATTACAGACGTGTCTCAAAGTGTTTGGATGAGCCATGGTG